>DASYTP010000001.1:0-4350 GCA_036002145.1 Bacteroidota bacterium
GGGCGGTAGCGTGCGTCGGCGGAGGAGTCGGAGCGGCGGAATTATATCCCATCGCGAAGGCGCTGAAGACGGCAGGCAACGCGGTCTACTCGATCATCGGAGCTCGAACGAAAGAGTTGTTAATACTCGAAAGGGAGATGCAGGAGTTTTCCAACGGGCTCTTTATAACAACCGATGACGGTTCGTATCGCCGGAAAGGTTTCGTCACCGATCCGCTGAAAGAACTCCTCGATGCACCGATGGGCATCCAGGCCGTTTACGCCATCGGCCCGCTGCCCATGATGAAAGCTGTTGCCGCGTTGACGAAGAGGTATGGCGTCAAAACAATCGTCAGCCTGAATGCCATCATGGTCGACGGCACGGGGATGTGCGGCGGATGCCGCGTCACTGTCGACAAAGAGATGAAGTTTGCCTGTGTCGATGGCCCCGAGTTTGACGGTCACAGGGTCGACTTCGATGAGCTTATCATGCGGAACAGGACGTACGTCGACCTGGAAAAAATTGTTCAGGAGCCCTGTCAGCGAAAAACGATGGAACTCTATGAGGCGATGATGTATGAATTACGTTAATCCGAAGAAACCCTCGGAGCGGATGAAGATTCCGCGACAACATTCTATTGAACAGGCGGCGGCGGAACGCCGGGCAAATTTCTTGGAGGTGTCGTACGGTCTTGATGAGGAGCGGGCGCTCATCGAGGCATCACGTTGTCTTGAATGCGCCGATCCTGTGTGCACCGGGAGCTGCCCGGTCCATATCGATATCAAGAGCTTTATTCAGTTCATTCTCAAAAAAGATTATCTTTCGGCCGTCGAAAAAATACAGGATGCGAATTACCTGCCGGCGATCTGCGGAAGGGTGTGCCCGCAGGAATCCCAGTGCGAAGCCGTCTGTACGCTCGGCAAGAAACATCCTCCAGTGGCTATCGGGAAGCTCGAGCGTTTTGTGGCTGATTACAAGATCAAACATAACCTCTTCACCGCCCCGGCAATGCCCGAAATTCGGAGCGAAAAAGTCGCTATTGTAGGTTCAGGACCGGCCGGACTCACCTGTGCGATCGAGCTTGCAAAGCTCGGGTACAAGGTAACAATCTTTGAGGCGCTCCATGCCGTCGGCGGAGTTCTGAGATACGGGATTCCCGAGTTCCGCCTTCCACGGAACATCCTTGACGCAGAAATAGAGCGCATCAAGGCGCTTGGCGTTGAGATTTACACGAACTTTGTTATCGGTCGCACGGCAACGATAGACGAGTTGTTCGACGAATGGGGATTCAGCGCTGCATTCCTCGGGACGGGTGCGGGGACTCCGACGTTTCTGGGAATCCCCGGCGAGAATTTGAGCGGCGTCTATTCTGCAAATGAATTTCTCACGCGCGTGAACCTCATGAAGGCGTACGAGTTCCCCGAGTATGATACTCCGGTAAAGATCGGAAGGGAAGTCGCCGTCATCGGCGGCGGCAATACCGCGATGGATGCCGTGCGCACGGCCCGAAGGCTGGGAGCGGAACATGCTTATCTTGTGTATCGCCGCTCGCGCGAAGAAATGCCCGCACGCGAAGAGGAGATTCATCATGCCGAAGAGGAGGGTATAGAGTTTCTGCTTCTGACGAACCCGAGGCGAATCGTCGGCGACTCCGACCACTGGGTGTGCGGTCTCGAATGCCAACGGATGGAGCTCGGCGAGCCGGACGAGTCGGGGAGACGAAGGCCCATTCCCGTTACAGGCTCGGAATTTATCGTCCCCATACGGACGGTCATCGAAGCAATCGGGCAGAAACCCAACCCGATAGTTCAGTCGACCACTCCCGGCCTGGCAACAACCGGGAGAGGAACCGTTACCATCAACGGCAGCCAACAAACCAGCCGGGAGGGCGTTTTCGCAGGAGGAGACCTCACCCGTGGCGGTGCGACGGTGATTCTCGCCATGCACGACGGCCAGAAGGCGGCAGCTGCAATCCACGAGTATTTGAAGTCGAAGACAAACGGTAATGGAAAATGTGCTCCGGAAATTCTGCGGGACGATTCAACCCTCTAACCGATGCCCCCCGGACCCATACTCGTTATTAATCCCGGCTCTACGTCAACGAAGCTTGCAGTAGCCGTCGATGGTGAACTTCAAACGAATCTCACCGTCTGGCATTCTGCGCGCGACCTGGCGCAATTCTCTTCCATCTGGGATCAATTTCCGTATCGACTCGAGCTTTGTGCATTGCAGGCACGGGCTCATCTTGAACAATGTTCGGCTGTCGTCGCGCTTGGAGGGCTTTTACGTCCGGTGGATGGGGGAATCTACCGTGTGAATCAGAAAATGCTCGAGGATGCGAAGGCAAACCTGCAGGGCGAGCATGCATCGAACCTGGGGTGTGCATTGGCGCATTCGATCGCGAAGAACTATGACTGTCCTGCGTTTGTCGTTGACCCCGTGTCCGTCGATGAGTTCGAGCCCCTGGCGTATTATTCCGGTCACCCGGCCATCAAGAGACGAAGCCTGTCGCATGCGCTCAACATCCATGCCGCGGCGGGAAGGGCATCGAGAGAGCTGAATATCTCATTAGAGAATTCCTCTCTCATTATTGCGCATCTTGGGGGAGGTATCTCCGTCGCCCCGGTGCGCGGAGGAAAAATCATCGATGTCAACGATGCATCCAGCGACGGCCCATTCTCACCCGAGCGCACCGGCAGTCTGCCACTGCAGCCCTTCATATCGCTTTGCTTCTCGGGAAAATACACCGAGGAAGAAGTCCGCAGACTTGTGAAAGGGAAGGGAGGGCTTGTTTCCTATCTTGGAACGAATTCAGTTGAAGAAGTCGAGGGAAGGATCCGTTGGGGACAGGTCAATACGCGGGAAGTTCTCCAGGCGATGGCATATCAGATTGCAAAAGAAATCGGCGCTATGGCGACGGTGTTGATGGGGCGCCTCGACGCCATCGTCCTCACCGGAAGCCTGGCAAGGTCTGCCATGCTCACATCATGGATTCGTGAGCGAGTCGACTTCCTTGCTCCTGTCATCGTTCATCCGGGGGAGCATGAGATGCAGGCGCTCGCCGGAGCGGCTCTGGCGGTTTTAAAGGGTGAGCAACAAATCAAGGAATACTGAGATATGATTCAAAATTTTGAACAACTTGTCGAAGCAGCCCGGAAAATTCGGGGAAAAAAGGTTGCCGTGGTTTTCCCCAATAACCGGGAAACTTTCGCGGCGATCCTCGACGCCATACAATCACACCTTGCTGAATTTATCCTGATCGGTGATGAGCGCGATATCTGCCGCGGAATGGCGAATATCGATAATTCCACTGATGAGCTATCGGTCATCCCCGTACAAAATACGACCGAAGCCATGAGGACGGCGATTGAGCTCGTGCGCGACGGCAGGGCGGATATCCTCTTGAAAGGGGGTATTGATACTGCGACGATGATGAAAGCAGTACTGCAGGAAGATGCGGGGATACGTACCGGCAGATTGCTCTCCGATATTTTCATACTGGAATTTCCGGAGCGCGTAGACAACAAATTCGTGATGATTACGGATGGCGGTATGACCCTTGCGCCCGATCTTAAGAACAAAGCCGAGCTGATCAACAATGCGGTTGAAGTAGCTCATGCTCTCGGCAACCCAAAACCGAAAGTTGCCGTCCTTTCGGCGACGGAATTTGTTTTGCCGAACCTCCAGTCGACGCTCGATGCCGCCGCGCTTGCGAAGATGAACGACCGCGGTCAGATCAAGGGATGCATCGTCGATGGACCGTTCGCTCTCGATAATGCCATCTCGTGCGATGCCGCTGAAGGGAAGCGCATCAACTCACCCGTGGCAGGAAGAGCGGAGATCCTCATCGCAGCGAACATCGAATCGGCGAACAGCCTGGCGAAGAGCACAACGTTTTTTGCAGGATTACGGCTCGCGCACGTAATCGTCGGCGGCACGGTTCCGATTCTCATCCCGTCGCGTTCCGACAAGAGCAGCGCGAAGCTGTTTTCGATTGCGCTGGGGGTGCTGATGAGCGAGTTCAATGGAAAGGGTCAGTGAAATTATCGGTATATTGCTTTAGCAGGTTGTTGAAAAAGTACTTATTGCCACCAGTGCATTTGATTCCCAGGCCATTGCCTAATTAGCCATGACTGTTGCTCGAAGGCACATTTTACTCCTGATGACCCTTTGTATGACGGGGAGGATGGTGTCACAGACGTTGAGAGGTGTCGATTCGGAAATCGGGGGCGTCACTTACGGTGAAGCTTATCATTTGGACCCAAATCCATATTCGTCGCAACCCATAACTCCTGCGTTCACAGCTGAGGCGACCGGACCAATCGAGTTTGAGTTAACCGCTGAACCTTTCTCACCATGGGTATTTAGTCT
>DASYTP010000002.1:0-5646 GCA_036002145.1 Bacteroidota bacterium
TTGAGAATTCCTTTCTCAGTAACTACGTTTGCCATCCACACAAGCAGCATTGTCCCGGCCGTAAAGAACAACACACATGAGAGCTCGAGACCAAGTGGCGTTGAAGCAAGAGGTTGAACGTCGCGGGATGTGCTTTCTAACAAAATGGCAAGTCCTCGAGCTTGCTGAATGCTGAGGAGCACAGCAGCCAGGTAAATGAACAGGTCAAATCGACGATTGTCCTTCGGTGATCCGTCACGAAGGCGTCTCAACGGTGATATGACAGCGCTGAGAAGCAGCACAACAACTGAACCGTTCAGGTATGAACCTATACCGAGTGAGAAAAGCGTGAAGGTACCATGGAATCGCTCAGGCAAGGCAATCAGGTCAATGTTGATACCTGGAATGGGGATTTGCAGACCAATTCTGTAAATGGCAATCGCACCAAGAGTAATGAGCAATCGTTTTAGGGTGTCCGGAGACTTGAAGAGTGAAAGAAGGCGCGAAATGCTTCCGGAAATCATTGCGTCAACAGCAGATTGTGATTCGCCGGTCGATCGCTCAGTTGGAGATCTGGATTCCGCCATAGGTAATATCTCATCGTAGCTAGTTATGGATGGAAAGTAGGGAATAATTGGAGCACATTCAAACGATGATCCCCACCGCACATTTTTCCAAAAACTTTCCTATATTCCCCCACTCGTTCTAATCCACTCCACCCACTCATGAGGGACCATCACCATGTTCTGCAGACCGCTTTTGCGCATATCGCACCCGCCCGAACGACTAAAGTCATCCAGTCGGGCGGGCATCGCACATCTCACATCACACTTTGCGCTCTTCTCCATCCTGCTCTTCTCCGCTCTCCCCTCCTCGCTCTCCGCCCAGTCCAAATCTCCCTTCACCTACGACACCGCGCTGTACGGGAGAATGCAGTGGCGCGAAATCGGGCCCTTCCGCGCAGGGCGCTCGGTTGCCGTCGCGGGACATCCCGATCAGCCGTTGACGTTTTACTTCGGCGCGACGGGTGGTGGCGTATGGAAAACCGAGGACGGTGGGAATACGTGGATCAATATCACGGATAAAGACTTTAAGATCGGTATCGTCGGCGCGCTCGCGGTGGCGGAATCGGATCCCAATGTCATCTACGCAGGGACAGGTGAGGCGTGCATCCGCGGTAATGTCATGCCCGGTGAAGGTATTTACAAATCGGTTGATGCCGGGAAAACGTGGAAGTTCATGAGTCTCGGTGAGGCGCAAACGATCAGCAAGATCCGCGTCCATCCAAAGGATGATAACCTGGTCTATGTCGCGGCGTTCGGACATGTCTTTGGCGCCAACAAAGAGCGCGGCATTTATCGTTCAAAGGATGGCGGCAAGTCGTGGGAAAAAGTATTATTCAAGAATGACTCCACCGGCGCAGTTGACCTCGCCCTTGACCCCACGAACCCGCGCATCATCTATGCAGCGCTCTGGCAGGCGAATCGTAATCCGTGGAGCATGACGAGCGGCGGACGGGGAAGCGGACTTTATAAATCTGATGACGCCGGAGATACCTGGAAAGAGCTCACCGACAAGGAAGGACTCCCGAAGAATATCAAGGGGAAAATCGGTGTCTCAGCTTCTGCCGCGAAGGCCGGACGTGTCTGGGCAAGCATCGAATCCGATGACGGGGGATTGTATCGGTCGGATGATTGGGGAAAAAACTGGACGAAAGTCAATGAAGATCGACGCTTGCGGCAGCGGGCGTGGTATTACTCGCATGTGTACGCCGATCCGAAGAATCCAGAAACCGTCTACATCCTGAATGTCGGCTTTCATAAGTCTATCGATGGCGGAAAAACGTTGACAAATATCTCCGTCCCTCACGGTGACAACCACGACCTGTGGATTGATCCCGATAACCCCATGCGCATGATCGAGGGGAACGACGGCGGAGCTACCGTCACGTACAATGGCGGACAAACGTGGACACAGGAAGACATTCCGACGGCGCAATTTTACCATGTCGTTCTCGACAACGCCTTTCCCTACAACGTGTATGGTGCGCAGCAGGACAACAGCACGGTAAGGATTCCAAGCCGCACGACCGGCTTCGGCATCGATCGTCCCGACTGGTTTTCCGTCGGCGGAGGGGAGAGCGGCTACATCGCTCCAAATCCCAACGATCCGGAAATTATTTATGCCGGCAGCTACGACGGTTACCTCTCCCGTTACGATCATCGTACCGATCAGGAACAGGACATATCTCCCTGGCCTGATAATCCGATGGGCAGCGGCGCTGAAGGTGCGAGATATCGCTTTCAGTGGACGTATCCGATAGTCATCTCGAAATTCGATCCGAAGACCATCTACGCGACAGCGAACGTCGTTTTCAAGACGACTAACGAGGGCCAAAGCTGGGAGATTATTAGTCCCGATTTGACGCGAAACGATACGAGCAAGCTCAAATCTTCCGGTGGACCGATTACAAAAGACAATACGAGCGTGGAGTATTATTGCACGATCTTCACATTCGCAGAATCGCCTGTCAATAAAGACGTCTTGTGGGCCGGATCGGACGATGGGCTGGTCCACGTTTCGCAGGATGGAGGGAAATCGTGGAAGAACGCTACGCCCGGCGGATTGCCGGAATGGTCCATGATGAGTATTATAGAGGCCTCGCCGATCAGTGCGGGGACAGCCTATGTTGCAGCCAATCGCTACAAGCTGAACGACTTCAAGCCGTATCTTTACAGGACAACGGACTTTGGAAAGTCGTGGAAGAAAATTGTTAACGGGATCCCGGAGAAAGAATTCACCCATGTGATCCGTGAAGATCCGAATCGTGCCGGGATGCTGTACGCCGGCACTGAGCGGGGGGTATATGTCTCCTTCGATTCAGGTGAGCGCTGGCAGCCGCTTCAAAATAATTTGCCGATAGTGCCGGTTCACGATCTCGCGATACAGGGACGCGAAAAAGACCTGGTCGCGGCGACCCATGGCCGGTCGTTCTGGATCCTCGACGATCTTACACCGTTGTATCAATTGTCGGATGCGGCAAAGTCGGATATTTATCTTTACAAGCCCCGCGATACCTACAGACTTGGAGGCGGATCATTCGATCGCCCCGGACTCGCGCTCGGCAAGAATCCTCCAAACGGGGCAGTCGTGTATTATTATTTGAAACATTCACCCTCCTCACAGGCGGGCAAACCCGGAGGAGAGTCAGGTAAGCCTTCCGGTGAGGCGGGCAAGTCACAGCCGAAAGACACTCTCAAGCTTGAATTCCTGGATGAGAACGGAACGGTCATAAAGACATTTATCGGAAAAGGCGAGAAGAAACCGGCGGGCGAAGGCGAACAAGCGGCAGCTTCTGCAGATGAGTTGCCGACGTGTCCGGCGGATTCAGGCATGAACCGCTTCGTATGGGATACACGTTACGCCGATGCGAAAAATGTTCCGGGGGCGATCATGTGGGGCGGGACGACACGCGGCCCCGCGGCGGTTCCGGGAAAATACCGGGTGCGGTTGAGTTACGTCAAGCAAAACCGGACACAAGAATTCTCAATTGCGAAAGACCCACGCCTGCAGACGACTCAGGATGAACTCAAGGAACAGTTTGATTTCCTCATGAAGATTCGCGATAAAGTCTCGGAGGCGCACGAAGCTGTGAACACGATCCGCGACATCCGCAGGCAAACCGACGATCTCGTGAAACGGTTGGAAAAACACGCATTGAAGGACTCCGTCGCAAACTCTGCCAAGAGGCTCAACGAACAACTGAAGAAAATCGAGGAAGAGATCATACAGGTGAAGATCAAGAGCGGGCAGGATGCGCTGAACTATCCGATCAAGCTCAACGATAAGATTGCATCGCTCATCGGTGTTGTCTCCGGCGCAGATACGAAGCCGACAAAGCAGTCGTACGACGTGTACAACGAGCTCTCTGCGAAGCTCGACGCGCATCTTACAACCTACAAAAAAATCATTTCGGAGAAGTTAGCCGCATTTAATATGACGGTGAAGAACCTGGACATTCCGGCGGTAATATTGAAGCCGGAGGAAAAGGAGAAGTCGGGAAGGTGAGGCGTGACCTTGCGAAGGTTCGGCGGCGACATAACCTATGGCAGACCTTCGCAAGGTTTCCTTGATGCGTCGACAGATGCCGTGGCATCCTTGTGAAGGTTTCCGGGGGTGACAAAAGCCGGCTTTAACCTTCGCAAGGTCCGGTTGCTTCTCAACCCACCATTACGCATATTGCGTAACGCATGATGCGTAATCCGGTATGAAAAACCCGTTTGAATATTGGCACGTCGTTGACGAAGAATCGTTCTGCAACCGGAAGAAAGAGATGGCGGAACTTTTCCGGATCATCGAGAACCGTGGCAGGGCGTTTATTTATTCGGAGCGACGCCTCGGCAAGACATCGTTGGTAAAGCTTGTTCTGAGCAGACTCCCCCGTAGGAAGTTCATCCCCGTGTACATCGACCTCTGGCCAACCGACAGCGAAGGATCGTTTATCACGACGACCGCAAGAGCGATTACGGGAACATTTCAGACAACGATCGAGAAGACATTGGAATTATCGAAGGAGCTGTTTTCCCGGCTCAAACCAACCGTCACGGTGGATAGAGGGGGACATCCGTCGTTTACATTCGAGGTGGCGAGGTCGAACCGCCTCAATCCGGAATTGGAAGAAGTATTGGGAGTGCCGGAAAGGATCGGCGGCAAAGGCAAGACCGTGGTGGTTGTCTTCGATGAATTTCAGCAAATCCTCATGTACGGCCGTGACGACATCGAACGAAAACTCCGAAGCATTATCCAGCACCAGAAGAACGTAGCATATATTTTCATGGGAAGCCGGAAGCACGTCATCAGGGAAATCTTTCTCAAGGGATCGAAGCCGCTCTACCGTTCAGCCGCTCAATTTCCGCTCGGCCCGATCCAGGAGAAGGACTGGATCCCCTTTATTATACACCGGTTTCATTCGACAAAAAGAAAAATCACCGCAGCTAATATCCACATCATCGTCGGGCTGACACAGGGGCATCCGTTCTACACCCAACATCTTTGCTATGCGCTCTGGGAGCGTTGTGAGCCCGGCCACCCGGTGTCCGACAGGTTGATTCAGGATGCTCTGACCACGGTCCTTGAGAAAGAAGCTCCCGCCTTTTCCGCGATATGGGAGTCGCTCACCGCGAATCAGCAGCGATTCCTGAAAGCGCTCGCGGTGGAACACGCCGGCGCGAAGCTCTACTCCGCAGAATTTCTCCAGAAACATGAATTGGGGCTTGCATCGAGCGCCCAGCGTGTTCTTCGCTCACTTGTTGATAAAGATATTGTCGATCGCCAGAATGGCACTTACTTCATTACGGATCGTTTTCTCCGTCTATGGGTTCAAAGACTGACTCATCACGGTTGAATTACGCTTATCGCGTAACGCCAGATGCGAATTTAAAGCACCCGGAATCGCCGGTCTGCTTCAGGGCATCCGCGAAACCGTTGAAACGGTTATTTGTGCCTGCTGCGTTGCGATGACCCACGACTGAAGTCGTGGGCTGCAATCGTGGGCTGCAATCGTGGGATGCAATCGTGGGCTGCAATCGTGGGCTGCAATCGTGGGCTGCAATCGTGGGCTGCAATCGTGGGCTGAGATCGTGGGCTGAGATCTCCGTAGCTCCTATC
>DASYTP010000003.1:0-5785 GCA_036002145.1 Bacteroidota bacterium
CCGTAAATGATAAACGCGAACCCATCGCTATAGTTCTGATGCGAATCATTCACATAATTATAGTTCATTGTAGAATTCGGTGACTGGTACATGTGGCCGGCGCTCGGTTGACCGAAGTCGAATGAGAACGAGGGGTCGCCAAACGTCGCGACGCCATCGTACTCTGTCGGTCCGTTGTTCCAGTAGAACTGAGCGAACGCGACGCCATCGATATTGTTGTGATCATAATGCATCCCGTCAACCAGATCCATGACTCCGCCATGCTGTACATACTCACCGTAAGCCAGGCCAACGTTGTTGTATGAATACGTGATAGGACCCTGGAAGTACCCGACGTTGTAGTCGGACAACACCTTGATACCGTACGTTGCATTCGTGATCGTGCATCCGGTTATCGTGATGTCGGCATTTGCATCTCCGGCATCCTGGTAGCAAAACACTGCCGAACGACCTTCTGTTTGATCTTCGAATGCACCAGCGGTCACTATCTGACCCTTGATGCTGCAATTCTGAACGGTAATATCATCAGAACCACCCGTCACATAGATCGTGGATGCAAACGCGTCGTTCGCCGGGAATGTACCGCCCGAGTACTGGAGGCTCAGGCTTGCACCGCCGCTGTTCAAACCGTCGATCGTTATGTCCTGGGCTCCATCAAATGCAAAGCCCTTGCCTTCTGAGAGACTCGGCTGGAAATTGATTGTGACTGCTGTTGCTGCAGCAGGCTTCACCGTGACGGTGAACGTGCCGGCTCCGGGGAAAGTGGTGAACGTGATCGCTGAAAGCTCGGTATAGCTGGAGCTCCCTAAGACGAAGTCCACGTTACCGGATATTCCGACGAAGTTCAGGACCGCAACCGCGTTGGAGATACTGGCGAAGTCATCCGGAATGTTGTACGTTCCCGAGAGACCCGCTGCGAACGGCGAGTTCGGTGCAACTGGCTGTACTTTAGCCGTCGGTCTCCAAGCCGAACGATTGATCGAACTGACTCTCCGGCTCGTCGTCGTTTTCTTGACCATCCGAGCTTTCGCCAGGTCCTGATCGTCGAGTATCCGTTCCGGTTGCGAACGAAGTGTGCTAACTTTTCCCTCTTGTCCAAATCCCGACGTGCGCACACCACCCGGACTCCTGCCTGCAAGGCCGAGCGAGGTGATCACCATCGTCAAGATCACGAGGCGAACCAAATAGGTAAAGTGCTTCGTTTATTCTCCTTGGCGGAGCAAAAAAATCTTCATGGCGGATCAAACACGTATGTAAGTTGAGGACCCGCGTGGGGGGTGGTGAGACACAACGAAATGTATCACTACTTTTCGATTATGTCAATAGGGAAAAACCCTACCTTCGGGGAAACGATGTCCCAACCTCAAATTCCCAACAATTTGGAGAAATATGCCATTTTCTTGCTTCTCACACCACCTTTTCTTATTATGAAAAAGAACGATCACCCTTCTTCACATTGTCGCCACTCTATATACGATAACGATTATTGCACGATCGGGATTTTCAGAAGGTTTACAATCAATACAAGAAAGAGATCGGGCAGCGATTCCGGGAGTTGACGCGACGGCCCGAACCGGCGAGCGTCTATGATCCAATCAGGTATGCGCTTGGCACGGGCGGCAAGCGGGTGCGCGCCGTACTGGTGCTGCTCGCGTGCGAAGCGGTGGGCGGCAAACGGGGGCGGGCAGTCGATGCCGCTGTAGCAATCGAGATGCTGCATAATTTTACCCTTGTGCACGACGACATCATGGACAACGCACCCCTTCGGCGTAACAGGCAGTCGGTGCATGCAAAGTGGGATGCAAACGTCGCCATCCTTGCCGGTGATGGTATGATTTCGCTGGCGTACCGATCGCTGTTGGGTACACGGGCGAAGAAGCTGAGGGAAGTTCTCGGTGCTTTCACCTCGGCGTTTATCGAAGTGTGCGAAGGCCAGGGATTCGACAAGGAATTTGAACTGCGCCACGACGTGCGAGTTGCCGACTACCTCATGATGATCGGGAAGAAAACGGCCCATATTATTGCGGCAGCGACTGAAATTGGAGCGTTGATCGGCAGCGGAACACGACGGCAGGTATATGCCCTGCGCACCTACGGCAAACATCTCGGCATCGCGTTTCAAATAAAGGATGATCTGCTGGACATCGCCGGAGACGCGGAGGAGCTGGGAAAAAAAATTGGCGGCGATATCACGGCTGGTAAGAAGACATTCCTGCTGCTGAATGGGTTGGAGCGCACGCGGGGCAAGGAGAGAGTATTTCTTCGGTCATTAATGGCGGGGAGCGGCGGAGATCGCACCGACGTGGAGCGGGCCCGGAACATCTACGAGCATACGGGGACTCTCGAGGCGGCGGGCAAAGCGATAGAAAGAAGCACGCGTGCGGCACAACAGGCCCTGTCCTCTCTGAGGCCATCCCGGGCGCGTGAGATGCTGATATGGTTGTCGGATCAACTTTTGGAACGAAGCCATTGAATGATTGAACGCGAAGTTGTGATAAGAAACCGAACGGGGGTGCACACGCGCCCCGCAGCAACACTGGTGAAAACGGCTTCAAAGTACAAGGCAGACTTCCTGATCTATAAAGACGGCATGGAGATCAATGGCAAGAGCATCATCGGCGTCATGACCCTCGCCGCGGAACAGGGATCATCGTTGATCCTGAAATTCAGCGGCGACGATGAAGCCGCAGCCGCGGAGGCGATCGTTGCGTTGTTCGAACGCGGATTTGACGAATAATTCCTCATGCGCACGACATCGAGAATAAAAACGGAAGTAATATTGCATGGAAACCCCGCATCTCCGGGTATTGCCATCGGAACGGCATATCTTTACCTGAAGGAGATACCGCGGGTCGAGGAGCGCATCCTCACCGACGGCTTCAATGAGGAAATCGAGCGCGTCCGGAGAGCGATCGAGAAATCCTCGAAAGAACTCAACAAGATTCTGGCGTTTGCAAGGCAAAAGGTCGGCGACGCGAAAGCAAAAATCTTTGAAGCGCAGATCATGGTGCTTGAAGACCAGGTGCTCATCGAGTCTCTTCAGAAGAGAATCGTGAACGAGAAGAGGAATGGCGAGTTCGTTGTCAGCGACGAGATCGGCAAATATGCGAAACTCATGCTCGCAGCAAACGATGAATATATGCACGAGCGCGCCCACGATATGGAGGATTTAAAAAACCGTATCATACGGAACATGCAGCAGGAAAAACTCATCTCGAAACTCGAAGGGATCCATATCGTTGTGGCTCATACGCTGACTCCCGCCGATACGATGATTCTCAGCCGGAACAAAGTGCTGGGGTATGTCGCCGATCTCGGGGGCGTGACCTCGCATGCAGCACTGTTCGCAAGATCACTGAAGATCCCCGCCGTGGTGGGACTCGGTGACATATCGCGCGTAGTGGAAACCGGCGACCACCTTATCCTCGACGGTTACGGCGGCACGATCGTCGTCCATCCGACAAAGGAACGGCTGCAGGAATTCGAGAGGAAACGGCAACACTTTGTGCAATTCGAAGCGCAGCTCACGGTATTAAAGGACCTTCCTGCCGAAACGAAGGACGGCCGTACCATCGAGCTCTCCGCGAATATCGAGTTGCCTGAAGAATTGGAGTATGTGGTACTGCAGGGTTCCCAGGGGGTCGGACTCTACCGGACAGAGAGCCTGCTTATCGGGCGTGACGATTTCCCCTCCGAAGAAGAACAGTATCTCGAGTACAAAAAGGTCACAGATAGAATATACCCGCACCGTGTTATCATGCGAACCTACGACATCGGCGGGGACAAAATTGCTCCGGAGACTGCCGAAGAGGCGAACCCCTTCCTCGGATGGCGCGGCATCCGCATTTGCCTGGATCGTCCGGAATTCTTCATGCAGCAGCTTCGGGCCCTCCTCCGCGCCAGCACGCGGAAGAACCTTGCCATCATGTTCCCGATGATCTCGACACTCAGCGAAGTCCACAAAGCCCTGGAATATGTAGAGCTTGCAAAGACAGAGCTCCGAGGGCAAAACGTCAAGTTCGACGAAGGAGTCCAGATCGGCGTGATGATCGAGGTGCCGTCTGCGGCGTTGAATGCGGGAGCCATTGCCGCACTCGTGGATTTCCTAAGTATCGGTTCGAACGACCTGACACAGTACCTGCTTGCTGTCGACCGCGGCAACAGCCTTGTAACGAGCCTCTACCAGGAATTTGATCCGTCCGTGCTCATTACCCTGAAGCACGTTATCAATTCGGGGCACAAGCATGGGAAATGGGTCGGCATCTGTGGCGAGCTTGCGGGCAACCCGGCTGCAACGGCGCTGCTTGTCGGTCTCGGGATCGACGAGCTGAGCGTTGTGGCGGGAATACTTCCGGAGATCAAAAAGATAATACGGTCGCTCAGATACACCGACATGCAGACAATCGCGCGGAAAGCGCTTGGCATGGCCACGGGTGAGGAGGTTGAAACATGCCTGGTCGGTTTTTTAAGGAACGCATGCCCGGACATCCCGTTAGAGAACAACGTATGAACCTCAATCCCGACACGCCAATCCCCAATCACTAATCTCCTCCATAAGGAGTCCCAAGGACTATCCCTCATGACCGAAACTACCGTTCAGCGTTACGATACACTCAACATGCGCAAATTGCTGGTGGAGTTTCCCCGGCAAATCGAAGATGCCGTCCGCATCGACGCCAGCACGCGGATACCGATCAACGGATCGTCACTCCAAAACATCGTGGTGACGGGGCTGGGTGGCTCGGCGATCGGAGGGGATATACTTCGGTCCTATGTTGCAGAGGAGATCGAGATCCCGTTTGTCGTCAACCGGCATTACTTCCTGCCGGAGTTTGTCGGCAAGAAAAGCCTCGTCGTTGTCTCGAGCTATTCCGGCGGAACGGAGGAGACAATAGCGGCGCACCTCGATGCGAAGAGGCGAAAAGCGTCCGTCCTCTGCATCGCCTCGGGAGGGGAGACGGAACAACTGGCACGGAAATTCAGGCAGCCGTTCGTAAAGATTCCGAAAGGCTATCCCCCGCGCACGGCTCTCGGGTACTCATTTTTCGTACCACTCCTCGCGCTGATCAAGATGAAGATCCTTGGGCCGAGGAACAAGGAGATCAACGAGACCGTCAAGTTGCTGAGGAGAAAGGCGAAAGTGTACGCTTCTCTTACCGGTCGCAATCCGGCCTATGAGATTGCAAAGCAACTGTACAACAGGCTGCCGATTATATATTCGTCGGCGGACAGGCTCGATGCCATCAACGTCCGTTGGCGAGGTCAGCTCGCCGAGAATGCGAAGGTTCTGGCATTCGGAAATGTCCTGCCGGAAATGAATCACAACGAGCTTGTGGGCTGGCGAGTTTTGCGGCGCCACATGAATGAAATGGCGGTTGTGTTTCTGCGCGACAAAGCCGAGCATCCTCGCGTGCGAGCCAGGATCGAAATCACGCGGAGCATCGTGAACGAGTTCACAAACCGTGCCATCGACGCATCCGCCGAGGGCACATCGCTCCTTGCACGCATGTTCTCACTCATCTATCTCGGCGACTGGACGAGCTACTACCTCGCGCTGCTCAACGGTATCGACCCGACGCCGGTGCGCATTATCGACTATCTGAAGTGGGAGATGGGGAAGCGGTGAGGCGGGAGGAGAGGCGATGTGAGATGTGGGATGTGCGATGTGGGATGTTAGATATGCGATGTTGGATGTTCGTGTGAATTGTGTTCGGGAGGAGGTGGATTCAGGATTCTGGTTCGTCGATCGTGGTTGCTAGGTGGTCCGTAAGTAACTTGAATAAGT
>DASYTP010000004.1:0-3676 GCA_036002145.1 Bacteroidota bacterium
CAGCAAATCTATTCGACATGGTTCCGTAGCCGTCAGAAAAAAGATTCCGGATGGGGTTTTTTTCAGTATACATACGACTATCCCGGACGCCGGATGCGGATCGAACAAGGCTCGTGGGAAAACAGGAAAGTTTTCAAACGGGATTCGTTACAGCTCGACACGCTCTACCAGGACGGCCTCTCACTGTTCTACATGGCAAGGGTGCATGTTCTCACCAGACAGAAAATGAACATCCCGACCGTCGTGAGCGAGAAAACGGGAACGACATTCATCGATTTTCGTGCCGAGCGGACTCACGAAGACATTGACGCGGTGAAGTACCCCGTGGATCTGGTTCGCTTCGAGGGGGAAGCGGGATTCGTCGGTATCTTCGGACTCACGGGGGCGTTTGAAGGCTGGTTCAGCAACGATGCGGCGCGCGTCCCGGTCATCGCCAAGATGAAGGTGCTTCTCGGCAACGTACGACTCGAGTTAATGAAGTGGAAACGAACCGGGTGGAGTCCGCCACGGTACATTGATAACCCATCGAAATGATTCATTCCTATCGTGGCGTGACGCCCAATGTGCATCCGAGTGTGTTCGTGGTCGCGAGCGCCCAGATCATCGGCGATGTTGTCATCGGGAAGGATTCGAGCGTCTGGTACAATGCGGTCATCCGGGGAGACGTCAACTCCATTCGCATCGGCGAACGGACAAACGTTCAGGACTGCTGCGTGCTGCACGTACGTCACAAGGAGTTTCCACTGCTCATCGGCAGCAATGTGACCCTGGGACACGGGGCAATTGTGCACGCGTGCACGATTCATGATTATTGCCTCATCGGGATGGGCGCCATCGTTCTTGATAATGCGATAATAAATTCCTATACTCTCGTTGCCGCGGGTGCCGTCGTCCTGAGCGGCATGAATGTGCCGGAAGGGGTTCTCGTCGCGGGGGTGCCGGCGAAGGTTGTTCGTCCCCTCACCGTACAGGAACGAAGGATGCTCGAAGAGTCGGCAGCGAATTACGTTGAGTACGCGACGACGTACAGAGAACCACAATCACAGAGTAAATGATGCGGCTGAAGGTTTGGGGAACACGAGGCTCCATTTCAACCCCCGGCAAAGAAACGGTTCGTTACGGCGGAAACACACCATGCATCGAGCTCCGGTTGCTGGAAGATGAATTGATCATTCTTGATGCGGGTACCGGGATCAGGAATCTCGGGGAAACCCTCATCGAGAACGGTGAATCCATCAATGCCCACATTCTCGTCTCTCATCCGCACTGGGACCATATCCAGGGATTTCCGTTCTTCAAGCCGGCGTTTATCTCCGGGAACGAATTCACAATCGTCGGCGGCGAAACCGACAAGGTATCGCTTCAGAAGATGATTTCCGACCAGATGAACAAGATTTATTTTCCCATCCAGCTGAACGAGCTGAAAGCAAACCTCAAATTTCGCAGGGTCCAGGAGGAGCAGTTCGAGGTCTTCGGTGCGAAGGTTCAGACGATATTTCTGAATCATCCCTCGTTCGCCATCGGGTACCGGATCTCCCAGGGCGACAAGTCTCTGGTCTACATCAGCGACAACGAGCCGTTCGATCGGCGCGTCGCCGAAGCGATGCGGAACGTCGAAAAAGTCATTATCGATAAATACACCGTCGCGAAGGGTGATCCGAATCAGCGCATCTTCGAATTCGTGCGGGGCGCCGATGTCTTGATTCATGATGCGACCTACACGCCGGAAGAGTACGTAAACCGGGTGGGATGGGGACACTCTCATTACTTATTCACGTTGAAAGTTGCCGCGGAAGGCAACGTGAAAAAATTAATTCTCTTTCACCATGATCCCGCCCACAATGACGACAAAGTCGATGACATTTTGAGAAAATGCCAGAATGAGATTAGAATCCGGCGATATGAATTCACCTGCCTCGCTGCCGTCGAGGGCATGGAACTTGAGATTTGAGACGCAGCGACCGGCGACGGACTCGCTCGCGGCACTTGACATTGATACGTGTGAAGTATTATATTTCCCCCGATGCCCTGCGATTCTTCCGAGCCGGCAATGAGGGAATGTGTTAACGCACTCACCCATGTTGGAAGCCGGATACGCAGACGAAATTCTGTACAATATTTCAATTCAAATGTTTCACCATCTTGTGAGGAGGGATGTCCCGCATGGCCACAGGAAAAGTGAAGTGGTTTGACACCAAAAAAGGGTATGGCTTTATTTTGCCGAGCGAGGGACCTGCCGACGTGTTCGTTCACTACAGCGCCATCAAGAGTGAAAGCGAGTTTAAGGCGCTGAAAGAAGGTATGGCCGTATCGTACGATGTGACGGAAGGGAAACGAGGTCTTCAGGCTCTGAATGTTATGGTGTTGCCACAATAAGCATCGGTTATTACATAAGTTCTTCCCCGGGTGATTGCCTGCTGTTCAAGGTAACGTTCGGGGTTTTTATTGTCGATCATCGAACAAGGAAGTTCATTCACAATGCCGTTCGCGTTTCGAGAAACTGATTTTAGAAAACTTAGCAAGGTTCTTGGTGTTCCCGCCAAACATAAGGGGAACAACATTCGCTTCGAGATGAAAGGCGATGGCGAGCACCGTAAACTTGCGATCGAGATCTATCCGAACATCGCGATCGGCAACCGCCGTGGGAATCTGATCTCCGTCTACACCCCGACCACGCACCTGCAGCTCCATTTCTGCTCAGGATTCGTGGTCAGCTCGATGCTCAAAGAAGTGACGTTTGTCGGCGAACACGAAGGTAAGTTGTCCGGCCTCATCGTTGAAAAGGAAGGGGGCTGCTCGCTGTATGCAAACGTCGACCGTGAGATACTCTCCGGTGATTTCACCCGGCTTGGCCCTGAGGTTGTGCTGTCGGGGATTGCATTGTCCCTGACCGAAACGCTTCTGCCGGAGAAGGGCGTCAAATCAAAGAAATCCAAACGATGATCCGGATACGCGTGTTCAATGCCCACCCCAAGCAGAGGATCGACAGCTCAACCATTGTGAATATTGCCCGGCGTGTGTTCAAATCTGAAGGCGCCAGATCCGCGGAGTGTAATGTGATCTTCGTGGACGACAAGCGCATGACCGATCTGAACGGCAGATACCTCGACCACTGGCACGCCACCGACGTCCTTTCGTTCCCGCTCCGTGAGGAGGGCGAAACGCTCATCGAGGGTGAGGTCTACGTAAATGTCGATCAGGCCAGGCGGCAAGCGCTGGAAAACGGCGCCACCTTCCGGAGCGAGTTCGCCCGGTTAACGATCCACGGTGTGCTCCATCTCCTCGGCTACCTTGACCGTACGAGTAGGGAAAAATCCGGAATGTCGCATCTCGAAGATCGTTACTTGACTTTATTGAGCTGATGATATAGTTTATGGTAGAAATGTTCTTACTAATAGCGGAAATAAATGGGAAAATCACTGATAATCGTTGAATCTCCAGCAAAAGCGAAGACCATCAACAAGTATCTGGGTAAAGATTACGTTGTACATGCCTCTGTCGGACATATCAAAAACCTCCCGAAGAGCTCCCTGGGAGTGGACCTGGAAAACGGCTTTGCACCCACGTTCCACACGATCGAGGGAAAACAAGAGGTCGTAGATAAGCTCCGTGAAGCGGCGTCAAAGGCGGAAAATGTTTATCTGGCGACTGACCCCGACCGCGAGGGCGAAGCCAT
>DASYTP010000005.1:0-5771 GCA_036002145.1 Bacteroidota bacterium
TATCCGGGAGGGGGGCTACACAAGGGATTTCACCGCCGAGTTCTATCAAATCGATCATGTGGCTAGGACGTCGGAAGGAGAGTACAAGATTCCTCCCTACGTGCACGACATCATGTCGGCATTCTATTTCGCTCGCACAATCGATTATACGAATTTCAAGCCGGGACAGAAGGTTCATTTACAAAATTTTTACAAAGATTCGACATACGAGCTCGACGTTCGGTTCAAAGGCAGGCAGGAAATCGAAGTCCCTGCCGGGAAGTTCAACTGCGTTGTCGTTGAGCCGCTCGCCAGGGAGGGAGGACTCTTCAAGAGCGAGGGTAAAGTATTTGTCTGGCTGACCGACGACGAACGTAAGATCCCGGTCCGGGTGAGCACGAAGGTGGTGATCGGTTCAATCGATTCTGAATTGATCGAATACAGCGGCATCAACGGACCCATCAACGCAAAGATCAACGAAGACTGAGGTTTGCCGATGACCCGATATAAACAGATTGACCTCTCCGGTGTGAAAACCATCTCCATCAAGAAGCGCAGGAGCAAGGTTCGCCCAACCGATTTCGCGCGGGTGTTTGACGCGAGGCAGGGCACATTCGCCGAGTTTATCGAATCCCTCCCGCATATCCTCATCGCCGAAGATTTGCGGAGCTTTGCGATCGATGTTGTCGGTGCGCGGAAGCGCGGTAAACCGGTCATCCTCCTGATGGGCGCACATGTTATCAAGGTGGGCTTGTCTCCATTGCTCATCGACATGGTCAAACGAAAAATGCTCACCTGCATCGCAATGAACAGCGCCGCGGCGATTCATGACGTCGAGACTGCGATGTGGGGCAGGACTTCAGAAGACGTGGAGGAAAATCTCATTGATGGGCGGTTCGGGATGTCGAGAGAGACGGGGGAATTCATCAACGGCGTCCTCGAACGGGGGATGGCCGACGAGGAGATAGGCTACGGTGAAGCTCTCGGCAAGGCGCTCCGCAAGGCTCCACATGCCGGGTTGAGCGTGCTCGGGGAATGTTACCGGCTCGGGGTTCCGGTGACGGTGCACGCCGCGATCGGCACCGACATCACGCATCAACAGCCGACGATGGACGGCGCAGCGACGGGGGAGCTGAGCTTCAGAGATTTCAAGGTGTTATGTCATGCAGTGAAGGATCTTCGCGGGGGCGTCATCATGAACGTTGGCTCGGCGGTTGTGCTGCCGGAAGTTTTCCTGAAGGCGCTCACCGTTGTTCGTAATCTCGGTCATAAGGCTCAACAGTTTACGGCGGCAAATTTCGATATGGTCCAACACTACCGGCCGCGAATGAATGTCGTGCATCGTCCAATCCGTAACGGCGGCAAAGGATACCTATTTACAGGCCATCATGAGATTATGATTCCATTACTGTTCGCCATGATCAAACTTCGATTACGAGGCCGATAATGGACGAGCAGCAAGTGCCTCTGGCTCCCCAGCCGGAGGAAGAGGCTTCGCCGCGCCCGCCGCCGTTCCTGGACCGGCATGGCATCCCACCGGTCTTGTTCGCCTTCCTCGTTTTGATTGTTGCGTTCATATTGTACCAGATGATCGGAGGGGTGATTGCCTATCTCCTGTTTCAGGGCGGTCCGACGTCCGGGAATGTGCAGGCCTTTCGCGTCGTCACCGGACTCAGCCAGTTGGTGTTCCTGTTGCTGCCCGCCCTCATGATGGCGAGGCTTGCGACACATTCGCCGCGGCAGTTTCTCCGGATCCGCAGGGCCGATGTTCGTGCATTCATCGCCTCCATCGTTGGCATTTTCTCGCTTCAACAATTGCTTCAGATCTACCTGGTGTTCCAGGGAAAGATTCCTATTCCGGAAAAGGTTCAGTCCTTGCTGGATCCTTATAAGAAGCTCATTGAAGAAGCCTACAAACTCATCGCGAGCTCGAGCTCCCTCCCCGAGTTGATGTTTGTGATCGTGGTGATTGCCCTTGTTCCTGCTTTTGCAGAAGAGATCCTTTTCAGAGGGCTCGTGCAGCGCAGCTTTGAGCGAGGGATCGGTCCGGCGGCAGGAGTGCTGATCACCGGACTTATCTTCGGTTTATATCATCTGAACCCTTTCTCCGTAGTCCCCCTCATCGCCCTTGGCATCTACCTTGGCTTTCTTGCGATGAGGGCGAACAGTCTCTGGGTCTCCATCGCGGCGCATTTCTTCAATAATGCCTCAGCGTGTGTCGCGGTTTACCTCCACCAGTCCGATGACGCAATCATCACCGGGAATCCGGACGAAATGCCGCTGGAAATGCTGGCGGGGACGCTCGGACTTTTCATGGTGCTCTTCGTTCTTTCAACCCTCTTTTTTATTCAATTTACCCGTCAGTCCGAACGTGAGTAATCTCTCTCGCCGAATCCTCACCGCAGTTGTCGCTATACCGGCGATCGTGGCAATCTGTATCGCCGGGGAGATATACTTCTTCCTGTTTATCGGGATTGCCTCGGCACTCGCACTGCATGAATTCTATCGTCTCGCGAAAGCGAAAGGTGCACATCCGCAAATAGTTCTTGGATTGGTGTCCGGATTTTTGGTCAATCTTTCTTTTTTTCACGCGAAACTCCAGTCCTTCGTCAGCGGCGCGTTCATGAACTATGGCGTTGCGATTCCATTTCCGTCGCAGGCGCAACTGCTGCTCATTATTTTCCTTCTCTGCACAGTGACGATGAGTCTGACGGAGTTGTTTCGAAACCGGGGTTCGCCGGTGTTGAATCTCTCCACTTCGTTTTTCGGGATCCTCTATATCTCGTTATTCTTCGGAGCCTTTATCGGTCTGAGGGAAGCGTTCACTCCAGCTGATCCGGCAGTCTTTCGCTACTTTTTGACAACAATCGGGACGGCAGACGTCGATAATGTCTATCGTTTTGGCGGATACACGGTGATTTCAATTTTTTCAATCATCTGGATCTGCGACAGTGCGGCATTTCATTTCGGCATGGCGCTCGGGAAACACAAGCTCTTCCCGCGTGTAAGCCCGAACAAGAGCTGGGAAGGCGCCATCTTCGGATTCCTATTTGCAATTGCTTCTGCGGCTGCCGCGAAGAATCTTGTTCTTCAGTATTTGTCTTGGGGAGACGCAATCGTTATCGGAGTGATCGTCGGTGTGTTCGGTCAGTTGGGCGATCTGGTCGAGTCGCTCTTCAAGCGGGATGCGGAAGTGAAGGATTCTTCAGGGCTCATTCCCGGTCATGGCGGCGTGTTCGATCGTTTCGATAGTTTGCTTTTGGTAGCTCCTCTTGTGTATGTTTATATTGACTTCATTGTGCTGTAGACCTCGAAATGGATAAGAATAAACAGAAAATCAACATTATCACGCTGGGGTGTTCGAAAAACCTCGTCGACTCCGAAGACTTAATGGGTCAGCTTCAGCGTAATGAATTCACCATTACGCCGGACGCCGAAGGTTCGGACGTCACGGTGATCAATACTTGTGGATTCATCGAAGCGGCGAAGCAGGAGTCGATCGATACGATTCTCCAGGCTGTCGAGCTGAAAAAAGAGGGCCGCATAAAGAAATTGATCGTTATGGGATGCCTTTCGGAGCGCTATGCCGGCGAGCTGCGAGCGGAGATCCCGGACGTCGATGAGTACATCGGTGCAAACAAGATGGGGCAAGTGGTGAAAGCGCTCGGCGGCGATGACAAGTACGAGTTGCTTGGCGAGCGCAGGCTGACCACCCCCCGGCATTTCGCCTATCTCAAGATCTCGGAAGGATGCGACAGGCCTTGCGCGTTCTGTGCGATCCCGCTCATGCGCGGCGCTCATGTCAGCAAGCCGATCGAACGCATCACGCTCGAAGCCCGGAGGCTTGCACTCCTCGGCGTGAAAGAACTGGTTTTCATCGCGCAGGACAGCACGTATTACGGGTTGGATTTATACGGCAAGCGATCGCTCCCACAGCTGCTCGATCAACTTGAAAAGATCGATGGCATCGAATGGATCCGTTTGATGTATGCGTTCCCGACCGGTTTTCCGGAGGAGGTGCTCGAGAGGTTCAACGAAAACACTAAACTCTGCCGGTACCTTGACATCCCCGTTCAACATGCGGCCGATTCTGTTCTCCAGTCAATGCGGAGGGGGATAACCTCCGCCCAGCTTCGCAGATTGCTCGATGAGATTCGCGGACGCGTGCCGGGGATCGCGCTGCGCACGACGCTGATAGTCGGATATCCCAATGAAGGAGAGAAGGAATTCGAAGAGCTCCTCACGTTCGTCAAGGAAGTGCAATTCGACAGGCTTGGCGTGTTCACGTACTCACAGGAAGAAGGGACCACGGCGTATCCATTAGGCGATCCGATACCCCAGGCCGTAAAAGATGAACGGCGCACGATCGTCATGGAAGCGCAGCGTGAAATCTCCCGACAGAAAAATGAGCGGATGGTGGGGAGGAACATCAGGGTGCTTGTCGATTCCAGGGAGGGCGACGTCGTGATCGGACGGACGGAGCGTGATGCGCCCGAGGTCGACAACGAGGTGATGGTTCACTCGGCTGCGAATTTTTCCGTCGGTCAGTTTTACGAAGTGGCAGTGGTGGATGCCGAAGATTACGATCTGTTCGCCGTCGGTGGATCCGACATTCAGGCTCAGCACCCCGGAAGCTGATGATGAACTCCATCGGCCGAACAGGCATACTACTTCTCGCCTTAATCGGGTCGCGGTGCGAACTCTCCGCCCAGGCAGAGATTCAGCAAGAATCGCTTGCCGACCTTCCTCAGTTCTATTTCGACGCGCTCTGCTTTGCTTCGGATCAGGACGGCAAGGGGAGGCTCGACGTCTACATCGAGGTTCCGTATGAACAGCTGCATTTCACGAACGACGGCCAGATCTTCAAGTCAAGCTACGACGTAACGATTGACATCTTCGGCGCCGACAATAAACTCGTCGATGAGAAATTCTGGACGGAGTCCGTTGAGACAAAGGATTACCGGGAGTCGGTTTCGGCCCGAGATGCGAATCTGAGCCAGCGCTCATTCACCCTCCTCCCGGCACAGTACACGGTGGAAATTCAGGTCACGGATAATGAGACCAAGAAAACCCTGAGACGAAAACGGAGCGTCACGGTCAGAAATTTTGCGCTTCCGACGTTTGTCGCGAGCGACATCATGCTTGTCAAACGGTTGACAACGGAAGGAGCGAATAAGGTCATCTATCCGAACATCACCGGAAATGTCGGCGACGTGACCGATGGATTTAGTATTTTCTTTGAAGTCTATAACAGGCTGGGTGCAGACTCGGCGTTTGTGTACGTTCGTGTCCGGAACCACAGGAATGAACAGGTCGGATTGGATACATGTATCCTCGCGCTCGAGAAAGACCGCAACTCATGTTTTTGCAGGGTAAATGCTTCTGAACTGGCCGCGGGCGAGTATACCCTCGATCTCGAATCCGTGCCGCGCTCTCCCGCCATTCATGCCCTCGTGAAAGACTCTGCGACGTCTTCGACGCGGTCATTCCAGATTCGCTGGCGGGGATTGCCGGCAACGATCGCCGACCTTGATATTGCGATCGATCAACTCCAGTATGTGACGGAAAAGGAAAACCTCGAAAAGATTAAAGCTGCCACCGGCGAAAGTAAGCGGGAGATGTTTCTCGAGTTCTGGAGGAAAAAAGATCCGACACCCGGCACGGAGCGCAACGAGCTGATGGAGGAATACTATGCCCGCATTGATTATGCGAATAAACACTTTACGCACTACTACGACGGTTGGAAAACCGACATGGGCATGGTCTACGTCATCTTTGGTCAACCGGGAAAT
>DASYTP010000006.1:0-4743 GCA_036002145.1 Bacteroidota bacterium
ATTTTTTTGAGTTCGTCCGTCACCAGTTCGATCTGGGAAAGGGCTCCTACCTGTTTTATACGATCCATAGAAAAGCCGGGAGGACACCGCCATCGATCCCGATCAGCGTGTACGCGGGGCTGTTGATATACCCATTCTCTGCTCGCGGGTTTGGGCGTGCCGTAGTTCTTTTTATCCTGATCATCTGTGCCCAGATTGCCGTCGCCATGGGATTCTTCGCGGCAGCATTGTCTTCTCAACATGCGCAGGACGCCAGATGAAGAATCATAAAGTGAAAATACTCTTCATCAGCCTGTATACAGAAATGGGCGGAGGTGAATACGTTCTGTTTTACCTCATGCGCTATCTTGACCGGAATAGGTTCCAGCCGGTCCTGATGTGCGATAAACGCGGGCCGCTTACCGAGCGGAGTGAGACGACGGGCGTGGAGATCGCGATCGTTCCGTTCGAGGTCGTCATCCTCAAGCACCTCATTAAACCCGCCGCTTTCCTGAAAAACGTGCGCGCATCGCTGGCCATTAAACGTGTTATTCGTGAACGAAACATCGACATCATTCAATGCACCGATGTGTTATCCCTTCTTCTGTTATTGCCGTCAAAGATCGGCGACAGGATTCCAATCGTTTACGGTGTTACGTTTTTTCATGAATGGAGTCGATCCGTTCTCTTTAATTTTCTGGCGGTGCTCATGGTCAATCGGATCACGACGATTTCACGCGCTCACCAAAACGATCTCGTGAAGAAAACAATAGGATTGAAAAAGCGGTGCCGGCTGATCTATTCGGGTGTCGATACCGAACGTTTTTTTCCGCGGCCAGCGGAAGAAAAACGCCGCCTGCGAACAACGCTTGGCTTGCCGCAGGAGAAGAAAATCATCGGGTTCGTCGGACGTTTTGAGCCGCGCAAGGGACATTTGACTTTTTTGTCCGCGGCACGGCAGATCTTGCAGTCACGGAACGATCTGGTCTTCTTGATAGTGGGTGGGGCCATGACTGAAGACATCATTCCCCAGATTGCACGCTACAAGAAGAGAGTGGAGAAGGAGATAGGCCAGTTCAGTTCTCGCGAGTCTCTTATTGTTTGGGGACATCGTGACGACGTTCCGGAGATCATGTCGAGTCTCGATGTGTACGTCTGCCCGTCCGACGACGAGCCATTCGGCCTCGTTGTGCTGGAGGCATTCGCCTGCGGCCTGCCGGTCGTCGCCAGCAGGACGGTAGGCGCCCTTGAAGTCGTCGGTGAGAGTGACCGTGTCTTCGTGGCAGAGCCGGAAACGCCGGAATCTTTCGTCCAAAAGATTCTCGAAGCATTGAAGTACAACGCCGAACAAGCGCCGCCATCATCCGGTTCCGAGCCAGTCATTACCTGGAATGAATGCGCGCGGAACCACGAACAGCTTTACGAAGAATTACTCCCATGAAATCGAAAGCACATTATTCCATTATTCCATTTATCCATTTATCCATTATTCCATCATTCCATCTATCCATTGACCTTTGACCATTGACCCGATTCCCAACACTGAAATCACTATGGAAATTCTTTCAACTGAACAATTAATTCTTGGTCCTGAGCACGGGAGGACTGCGTCACAATGCGCCCCTCCGGCCTTCGCAGCCGAACGTTATCACCGTTACCTGTATGCCTCGCGGTTCGTCGTGAACAAGTGCGTCCTCGACGTTGCATGCGGCGACGGGTACGGCACGGCGTTCCTTTCGCAGTATGCCGTGCGGGCGCTCGGCATCGATGCCGACGGGCAACTCATCGAACAGGCGAAACGCAAGCACGCGGGATTTCCGCGCGCCCGGTTTGAAATCGGATCGTGCGAAGAACTGATCGTCCCGGCCGAGAGTTTCGAGGTCGCAGTCTGCTTCGATACCGTCGAGCATCTTTCTTTCGAGGCGCAGCATGCCTTCATGGGGCGGGTGAAGCGATCGCTCGCTCCCGGAGGTATGGCAATTGTCTCCTGCCCCGACCGCGATTCGTTGAAGGAGGTCATGCCCGGCGCCGGGCATCGGCACGAGCTTTCGGCCGTTGAATTCTACCAATTTCTGAAACAATCATTCAAATCGGTCATTGTTGTGGGCCAGAAACCGATGACGCTCTCCATGATCTGGTCGCTGCACGATTGGAAAGATGACCGGTTCAAGTTCGACGCGCGGGAGGATCTGTTCACTTCTCCGAAACACATCGAGCAATTTACCGACCCGTTGTATCTTATCGCCGTCTGCAGCGACCAGCCGCTCTCGCGCGATATCGCGGACACAAGCCACTCGATCTACGTCGATACCGCGCAGTCGCAGCGGCTTCAGGAGTCGTCCGCGCAAACGCCGCAGTTGCGCGAGGAGATCGAGCAGCTGCAGACTGAGATTGCGGGAGTACGGAACGAATACAAGAATAGCACGGAGGTCGTGCAGCGGCTCTACGCCGAAAACCTGGGCCTGAAGAAAAATCTCGATGCCCTGGAGAGCATCATCGTTGAGCGGGATGAATGCCAGCATTCGATGGAGGTCACCGCTGCTGAGCAACATGGAGCCATGGAGCGACTGCAACGGGAACGCGAGGAGATGGGTGCTCGTCTCGGGCAGCTCTCGGCGCAGAACGAGGACTTGCTGGGGGCGTCGCGTCGGATGCAGGCGGAGCTCGAAGCAAAAGGCTCCCTGGTAGAGAAAGCCGGCGCGGAGAACGAGCGCCAGCGCACGCGTGTCGAAGAGCTCCAGCGACAGGTCGAGACCCTCACGGCGCGCGAGGTTGAATTCAACCAGCTCCAGGGAAATGAATCCCAATTGCACCAGGAATTACTCAAGCGGGACGCACTCATCGAATCGCTCAGGATTCACGAGCGCGAGCTTGAGGAGAACATCGGACAAAAATCTGTGGAGATTGTCGAAGGCGAAAAGAGGGTGGAAGCGCAAATGGCAATGATCCGTCGACTGCAGCTGCAGATCGACGAGCAGGCCCCCAGGGTCGCCCAATTCGACCGCGAACGGAGGGAGCTCCAGTCGCGAATCGAAGACCTGCAGCGGCACCTCGACGAGCGAACGTCGTATGCGCAGATGGCGCTCGAAGAAGCGGAGACCATACGCGTTCGGGCAACCGAGCTTCAGCAGCATTCCGACCAGCAGACGGTGCTTGCGAGGAACATGTTCCGCGAGAATGAAGGGCTCAAAGCGCGGCTTGCAGAGTTCGAGAACGGCGCGGATGCCGGCTCTGAGGTCGTGGCGGAATTGACGGGCGAGCGGACCGCTCTCATCGAGCAGGTGCGCAGGCTCCAACAGGAGAAGGAGCAACATGCCGAGCAGCTCCGGCTGCAGGGAGAGAGCTTCAAGAAGCGGCTCGTCCACGCCGAAGAGGTCATGCGTCTGAACGAAGAACAAAAAATCAACATGCGGGAGATGAAGATCGACATGGAGAAGCAGGTCGCGGCGTTCGATTCGTTTCAGAAGTCGCAGGGAGATTTGCAGCTGCGCTACAACAGGAGCCAGATCAGGGTCCAGGAGCTGCAATCGCAGATCGGGATGTTGGAACAGAAGTTTGCGAAAATTTCCCACAACCCGGCGTATAAGATATTTTCGACAGTGGGGTTGTTCCCGAAGAAAGATGGGTGAGGGAGGGAAGCGGAGGAGAAGGGGGGAAGAGGAGGAAGGGAGATTCGGGAGATGGAGTAATGGAGTAATAGACGGGATTGATGGAGTAATGATAAAATTGGTATATTGATTTATTGAGGATTTCAGTCTTTGCTCCTCACAAATGACCAATGACCAATGACCCGTGACCAGTGACAAATGACCAGTGACCACCGGTATCGTATTCCGCAAATACGTATCTCCAGTCCCGTAGGGACGACATGTCGGTAGGTGAATGCTAAATGAAAAAGGCAAAATTAAAAAATCCACAGCCGCGAATTCACCCGAAGGTTGTCATGCGCAAGCTTGGGGACGACGATGACATGAGAGACTATGAGTATTGGCTCTCGCGCACGCCGGAAGAACGGATAGCAGCGATGGAAGTTCTCCGGTTGCAATGGTACAAAATACATAATGAGCGACCAACTAAACGACTTCGAAGAATTTTTCGAATTATTAAACCGGCATAAGGCCAGGTTTCTCATCATCGGTGGCTATGCACTGGCATTTCACGGCCGCCCACGGTACACAGATGATATTGATATCTTAATCGATTCGACTCCAACCAATGCAGGCCGCGCTCTCAAAGCAGTTGAGGCTTTTGGCTTCAAGAATATTGGCATCACGAAGGAAGACTTTCTTAAACCGAATTTTATCATTCAGCTTGGCTATCCGCCACTGAGAATCGATATATTGACGGGCATCGTGGGTGTTACCTTCGACCGAGCATGGAAAGGTCGCCTGGCGGGGAAATTCGGGAAGCAACAAGTTTGGTATATTTCACGAGACGATTTAATAAGTAATAAGTTGGCCTCGGGAAGGTCTCAGGACATTACAGATGTGAAGTCGTTGAGAAGGTCGCAGAGGAAAAGAAAGTAGGCAGTAGGCAGTACGCAGTAGTAAGTAGGCAGTACTCAGCGCGGACATCCAACATCCAAGTTCCGAGATCCAACATCCAACAATCCAACAATCCACCAATCCATTAATCCAATCCATTATTCCACCCCTTCGCCCCTACGCCGCCCCCTTCGTTTGTTTCGTGCCTCAGAATTTGATACTTTTAGCGCATGGAAAAAGACAAGACCTCGCAGCCATAAACCCCCGGGGGCCACACATT
>DASYTP010000007.1:0-8418 GCA_036002145.1 Bacteroidota bacterium
GTCCGCAAATAACTTAAATAAGTCCCGGAGGCCTGCCCGACTGAACAACGCCAGTCGATCAGGCGGGGACGACCTGTTTGTAGTAATGAAATTATCACAAAATTTGCATAGCTCCATAGGAGCGGCCTCGAAACTTTGTAAACTTATTTCAGTGACAGCACACTAGCGTCGTGTTTCAGAAATAAGTTGAACAAGTATTGGATTGGTCCCCAGCAAAATCCGAAGCACTAAGCACTAAATCCTAAACAAATTCCAATCACGTAAATCCAAAACTCCAAATTACGGCGAAAAAATATCAGTTTTTGGTCATTTGAGCATTGGAATTTCGATATAGTTTAGGATTTAGATATTCGGATTTCGAGTTTGTCCCGGCGCCATCGGCTCAAGACAGTTTCAAATGACACCCGTAGCAGAATACAAGGATATCATGAATCCAGGGATTGCCTTATCGCATTGAGCAGGTCTACAACCTGCTCGGCATCGGGCGCTTTCAAAAGCCCCTTCCCGCGCGCATTCGCGAATGTGTCGCACTGGGCAGTTTTGGAAAACGACTTGGTCAAATCGAGGTCCACACAAACAAGCACCCGGGCTCCTTTCCAGCTCTCCAGATCTCTGAAATCCATCACAACAAACGCCCCGATCATTGTCCCCGTCGAAGACGTTATTTTTTCAATATGAGCTTATCATTGTCGCCGAAATTATCATACGACGACGTGATGACCTGCTCACCCGGCTCCAGTCCTTCCAGGATTTCAAATGCCTGTGGATTCTGCCGGCCGAGCTTCACTTGCCTCTTCACGGCAACTGATCCGGATTCATCGACCACGAAAACCCACTGGCCTCCGGTTTTTTGATAGAATCCTCCCCGCGCAACGAGGAGAGCCTCCGAGAGGTCGCCCAGCTCCAGACGGATCTGGAGAGTCTGACCACGGCGGATACCCTCTGGGGGTTTGCCGACAAATTGCAAGTCAACATCAAACCGTCCGTTCTGAACTTCCGGGTAGACCTTCGTGATTTTCAATGTATTGGTTGCGCCGGTCAGCTCGAACTCTCCCGTCTGACCCGGCTTGATCCGGGCGATGTAGAATTCGTCGATCGATGCGCGAACTTTGAAATTATCCAAGACGTCGATCTGCCCTAATCGTTGGCCGGGCGATTTCGACTCCCCGATCTCCGCATTGAGCGACGTCAGTTCCCCGCTGATGGGAGCCTTCAGGATAAGATTCTCCAGATTCAGTTTTGTCATCTCGAGGTTTTCCTGTAATCGCTTGATGGACGATTCGAGTTGCACGAGTTGGGTGGATCGTAGCAGCGAATCCTGGCGGAAATTTAGCCGCGCGAGTTCTCTCCGACCCAGCCAGTACGCGTACTCCTCCCTGGTCTGCTTGAATTCCTGGTCGGCTATGAGATTCTTCGCGGCGAGCACTGAATCGCGTCTGAAGAGAAGCTGCGTCCGATCGACTTGATACTCCACGTCCGAGAGCTGTGTTCTGACGCTTATAGTATTCTGCTCGATCGCGAGCCGCCTGTTTTGCGCGTTGTTGATTTGTTCGTAAGAAAGCGCTTCGCGGTACATCACATCAAGTTGCAAGTTCGAATTTGCGAGGCGAATAATGGGATCGCCTTTCTTGACGAACGTCCCCGCATCGACATATCGCTTCTCCACCCTCCCACCTTCGATCGCATCCAGGTAAAAAGTTTCGATCGGCAGGATGGTGCCGCTCACGGGGGTATATTCCTGGAATGGCCCCTTCACGACCGTCGAGATCGTAAGTTTATCCATCTCCACATTTAACCGTGAACTGCGATCACCGAATACAAAATTATAGACGAGCATGAATAGCAGGAGGGCGCCTCCACCGGCATAGACGATTCGCCGGGTCGTCCATACCTTCTTCTCGATCTTTCGATCCATACCCGATTGACTCAGATCATTGGTGAGATTCTCCTGAATAATCTTCTTGTCTTGGCTTTCCATGTCAATAAAGTGTCATAATTGATTCGTGCGGGGCGATGGATCTGTACTTTCCGCAACACTATCTCTTTGCAATATCCGCGCCAGTCAATATCTTCGAAATCATTAAAAAAACATGGAAATTTGATGCAATGGTGTACGATTTCGTTACAAATGGTGTCTGTTATCGTACACAGACGTGCGACAGTAATTATTTTGTATATTTGACCGGTATGAGCGGAAGTCTTGGTAAAATACTGGTAGTAGATGATGACGTGGATGTTCTCCTTGCGGCAAAACTTTTCCTCAAGCAACATGCCGAGGATGTTCGCACAGAGAAAAACCCCGACGTGATCCCTTCGTTGTTGAGGAAAGAGAATTTTGACATCATCCTCCTTGACATGAATTTCACGCGCGACATCAGCAGCGGTCAGGAGGGATTTTACTGGTTGGACAGGATTCTGGAGAACGATCCGCTCGTGGTTGTCGTCCTCATCACGGCATACGGGGACGTCGAGATGGCAGTACATGCGATCAAGGCAGGCGCGACTGATTTCGTCCTCAAACCGTGGCAGAATGAGAAGTTGCTTGCCACACTTTCCGCGGCAATGACGATACGCCGGTCGCGGACCGAGGTTGACCAACTCCGTTCCCGGCAGCAGCAATTGGGTGAAGATCTCGACAACCGCTTCCATGGCTTCATCGGTCAATCCCCCGCAATGCATCAGGTGCTGGGCACCATCAATAAAGTTGCGAAGACGGATGCGAATGTCCTCATACTCGGGGAGAACGGAACGGGGAAGGAACTTGTCGCACGAGAACTTCATCGTCAATCGAACCGCTCTCAGGAAGCATTCATCACGGTGGATATGGGTGCGTTACCTGCGGGGCTATTTGAAAGCGAATTATTCGGTCACGTGAAGGGTGCCTTCACAGACGCTCGCACCGACCGCGCAGGACGATTTGAGACAGCCTCCGGCGGAACTCTCTTTCTCGATGAAATCGCAAATCTCCCGGTCGCATTGCAGTCGAAACTTCTGGCCGTTCTCCAAAACCGGGAAGTGACCCGCATCGGATCGAATAAAGCCAAGTCGATCGACATCCGGGTCATCTCGGCGACGAACAGGCCCCTCAACGAGTTGGTAGAGGAGAAGCAATTCCGGCAGGATCTTCTCTACAGAATCAATACTGTGGAGATACATCTTCCCCCTCTCCGGGAACGGACAGAAGACATTTCTCTTCTCGTTCAGCACTTCATCTCACAATATGCGGGGAAATATCAGAAATCCCGGCTGCGTGTACCGCGCTCCACGCTGACGAGGCTCGAACGCTATGACTGGCCGGGAAATGTCCGCGAGCTCGAGCACGCCGTTGAACGCGCAATTATCCTGAGTGAAGACGATATTCTGCATCCTGAGGATTTTTTCGCTGCAACGCAAAAGAAATCGGATGAAGCAACCTCAAAATCCGGCGTCAAACTCCATGAAGTTGAGAGAGCAGTGATCCGGGAAGCTCTCAACAAGAACGGCGGGAACATCACCCAAACAGCGCGCGAGCTGGGTCTCACACGCACGGCACTGTACCGTCGCCTTGAAAAGTATGATTTATAAATCCTTTCGTCTCAATGCGGTGCTGAGGACACTTCTGCTCGCCGCCTCCATTTTACTGCTGTTCACCCTCATCACACAGACAAGGCTTTACGCGACAACGACATTCGTCGCGCTCTTCATCGTGTACCAGATTTTTTCCCTGATCCGGTTCGTTGAACGGACCAACTTTGAGCTGAGCCGGTTTTTGCGATCCATCCGGTATGCCGATTTTTCTCAAAGTTTCTCCTCCACGGGTCGCGGCAGGTCGTTCGACGAGCTGAACGCGGCATTCACGGAAGTAGTGGATGAATTCCAAAGAGCCCGGTCGGAAAAGGAGGAGCATGCCCAGTATCTTCAGATGGTTGTCCAGCACATAGGAATAGGATTGATCGCTTTCACATCCGACGGCGAGATCAGGCTCCTCAACACGGCCGCAAAGCGATTACTCCAGGTAAACCAGCTTGCAAACATCGGATCGCTGGCTCCCCTCAGCAAGGAATTTGTCGACACGCTTCAGACGATGAAATCGGGAGACAGGGCATTGGTGAAAGTTGAGGTCAACGGCGAGTTGTTGCAGCTTATTGTCTACGCCAGAGAAATGAAACTTCGTGAGCAACACCTCACGCTCATTTCGGTTCAAAACATTCGAACCGAACTTGACGAAAAAGAGATCGAAGCGTGGCAAAAACTGATCCGCGTGTTGACTCACGAGATCATGAATTCCATAACGCCGATCTCGTCGCTTGCGTCAACGGTGAACGAGATGCTCCGTCCCGGAGCTCCGGATGGTGAGCCGCAGAAAATTCTGACGATGGAATCGGTCCACGATATTCGAAGTGCCGTCGAGACGATCGAAAAGCGCAGTCAGGGTCTCCTCCATTTTGTCGATGCCTACCGCAAGCTGATGCGAACTCCTACTCCAAAATTTCAGATCGTCAGGGTTGCAGATTTGTTCGGACAGGTTGAACAGCTCATGCGTCACCATCTCGTCAACGGCGGAGTCGCATTTTCGATGCACGTGGAGCCCGAAAGCCTGGAGGTGACCGCTGACCCGGAGCTCATCGAACAGGTCTTGATCAACTTGCTCCTGAATGCCGTGGAAGCGACTCAAAACCGGAACAACGCGGCAATCGAACTTTCCGGCCGCATGGGGGACCATGGACGCGTGATCCTCGAAGTTACCGACAATGGGCCGGGGATCCCGAAGGAGGTTCAGGATCGAGTTTTCGTCCCTTTATTCACGACGAAACCCAGCGGCTCAGGCATCGGATTAAGCCTTTCCCGCCAGATCATGCGTCTGCATCGGGGGATGATTAATGTGACTTCAGATCCCGACAAACAAACTACGTTTGTGCTTCGGTTTTAAAAGAGTTGCTGAGTTTCCAGGGCTTTCCATTACTCCCGCGGTCTGTTCTTCGTGTTTGCTCTTCGGGATTCGATCCACTTGTACACCACGGGAAGCACGAAGAGAGTCAAGAGCGTTGACGTTATCAGACCACCGATCACCACGGTTGCGAGCGGTCGTTGCACCTCGGCACCCGTTCCATGCGATAAAGCCATCGGTATGAAACCGAGACTCGCCACGAGCGCCGTCATCAGCACCGGACGCAAGCGGTCGGACGCACCTTTGATGATGGCGAACTGGAGTTCATGTCCTTCCTTCAGAAGCTGATTAACGTATGTAATCATGACGATCCCGTTCAATACAGCAACGCCGAAGAGCGCAATGAAACCGATAGACGCGGAGACGCTCATGTGCAGATCGCGCAACAGGAGGGCAAAGATTCCGCCGCTCAACGCAAAAGGGAGATTCAACAGAATGAGAAGCGAGTGTCGCAGGTTGCCAAAGGTGGTGAAGAGCAGGATGAAGATGATAAATATGGACACGGGGATGACGATGAGCAGCCGCGCCATGGCGCTTTGTTGATTCTCGAACTGTCCGCCCCATGTGATGTAGTAGCCTGGAGGTATGGGTACCGAAGCTTCGATATTGTCCTTCGCCTCTGCAACAAAACTCCCGACGTCGGTTCCACGAACGTTGCACTCAACGACGATTCTTCGCTGACCGAATTCCCGGCTCACCTGCACGGGACCTTCCTCCGCCACGATGCGAGCAAGTTGAACCAGCGGAATTGTCCCGCCACCCGGAATGCTCACCAGAGTATTTTCAATCCCTTGAATATCGCCACGACTGCTTTCAGGATAGCGAACCAATACGCCGAAACGAGATTGCCCTTCGATTACTTCCGTTGCAACCTTGCCACCGATGGCGATCTCGATGACACGTTGTATGTCGGCGACGTTCAAGCCATAGCGCGAAATAGCGCCTCGGTCGATATAAATATTCAAGTACGTTTGCCCCGAAATCTGCTCGACGGTTACGTCCGTTGCACCCTGCACCGACCTGACCACCTGGGCGATTTGCTCTGCCTTCTGCCGGAGAATATTTAAATCGTCACCGAACAGCTTGACGGCGATATCGGATTTCACACCGGAGACAAGTTCGTCCACTCGGTCGGCAATTGGTTGAGTGAACTGAAAATGCTGCCCCGGAAGCTCTGAGATAGCCTGACTCATTTTTTCGATGAGTTCATCTTTCGTTTTTGCTGTTATCCATTCGGTTTTGGGCTTGAGCATCACGAACATATCTCCGGTGTTCGGCCCCATCGGGTCGGTTGCAATATCGGGTCGGCCGAGACGAGTAACTACCAGCTCGACCTCCGGAAATTGCTTGATAATATCTTGCACCTTCTTTTCCATCTCGACGGATTCTGTTAAAGAGATGCTGGGAAGTCTCCATGGTCGAATCAGAATCGAACCCTCATCGAGTTCCGGTATGAATTCCGAGCCCAGCATCGGAACCAACGCAAACGAGCCGAGAAGCACCGTGAAGGCAATCGGAAGCACAAGCCGTTTTCGATTGATCGCCTTTTCCAGCAGCGGAGTATACAGTAAACGAATCCTGTGGATGAGCTTTGGCTCAGTGTGCGATTTCTTTTCTTTCAGGAGGAGCGAGCTGAGCACGGGAATGAACGTGAGCGACAACAGCAGGGAACCGACAAGCGCAAACCCAACCGTGAGCGCCATCGGTTTGAACATCTTCCCTTCAATTCCTTGGAGTGTGAGGATGGGGAAATAGACGGCAATGATGATGAGAATGCCGAAGAGTATCGGTCGTCCCACTTCCCTGGCAGCGCCGGAAATCAGCGCTGCTTTTGTATCATCGGGTTGTTTATGTAAAAGCCGCCGCTCGAAATTCTCCACCATCACCACCGAGCCGTCGACGATCATGCCGAAATCTATGGCGCCGAGGCTCATCAGGTTTGCGGACAGGCCAAGCCACTCCATGCCGATGAACGCAAAGAGCATCGAGAGCGGGATCGTCAACGCAACAATAAGCGCGCCCCGTGCATCGCCGAGAAAGACGACAAGCACCGCAATGACGAGCAGTCCTCCCTCGATCAAGTTCGTTCGTACAGTGGAAATTGTTTTGTCGATCAAATCCGTCTGATCATAGAAGGGATGAATTTTCACGTGCGGCGGCAGTGTTTTATTAATCTCCACCACTTTTGCCTTCACGCGCTCGATGACTTTGCGGCTGTTCTCGCCGCGCAACATCATGACGATCGCGGCGCTCACTTCCCCGCGGCCCTGCATCACCACGGCGCCTTGACGTGTTTCGGGACCCAGGGTTACGTTGGCCACGTTTCTGACGTAAATCGGGGTGCCATGGTCATTTTTGACTATGATGTTCTCGAAGTCCTGTTCCGTCTGGGCAAGACCTATGCCGCGAATGATGTATTGTTCCGACGCGTGTTCAAGAAAATTACCCCCAGCCACAGAATTATTGTTTTCAACCGCTGCAAACACGTCATCGAGCGTGAGGCCATAGCTCAAGAGTTTCTTCGGATCGACGATAATGTGGTATTGTTTTACCTGCCCGCCAAAGCTGTTCACCTCAGTGACGCCGGGGACGGTACGCATTTGCGGCTTGATGATCCAATCCTGAATCGTCCGCAGGCCCATGATGTCGAGGCTGTCGCTCTCAAGAAAGTACTGATAGATTTCTCCCATACCGGAGGTGATCGGTCCCATTTCCGGTTGCGGCACGGAAGGGGGAAGGTTTTCCTTTGCATTCTGGAGGCGTTCAAGAACAAGCTGGCGCGCGAAGTAGATATCGACATCATCTTCAAACACGACAGTGACAACCGCCAGACCGTACTTCGAGATGGAACGTATTTCCTTGAGCTTGGGAAGCCCGTTCATCGAAACCTCAACGGGAAACGTAACGAGCTTTTCGGTCTCCACCGGCGAGAGTCCGGGCGCTTCGGCGATAATCTGCACTTGGACATTGGTCACGTCAGGAAAGGCATCGATGGGAATATTACTGAGCGAATAAAAGCCGACAGCGGCGACCAGCATCGTCATGGCGATTATTAATAAACGCTGATGCAACGCGAATTCGATTATTCGATGGATCATCAGTGTTCCTCGCCGAATGTTTCTTTTGCAAGTTCTGATTTCAGGAAGAATCCGCCTTTTACAACGAGATGCTCGTCGATAAGCAGACCATCAAGGACTTCGGCAAACTCCCGCGTCTCGACACCCGTGCGAATATCGCGCTTCTCGAATGTCGTATCGTTGGTTGCGATAAACACGAAATGCTTTTCTGTCTCACCCAACAATGCGCTTGCAGGAATCTTAATGGTCTCTTTGCCTAATTGGGTCTGAATCATGACACTGCAAAACATCTCCGGCTTGAGCTTGCCGTCCCGATTTTCCACTTCAACTCGTGCCTTGACCGTCCGCGTCTTTTCGTCCAACACATTGTATATCGTCGAAACAATCCCGGAAAAAGCGCCCGGATATGCCGTA
>DASYTP010000008.1:0-7932 GCA_036002145.1 Bacteroidota bacterium
TCGAGGTTCGGGTTCTCATACTACTATCCGTCGTACGGATCCGGCGGCTTCCCTTCGTCCATCTATTCATCCGCTTATAATGATCCATGGTGGTCCAGCAGCTTCGGTTATTACGGCGGCGGGTATTCCCCGTACGGAAACAGCTACTACAACCCGTATTCTTACGGGTACTATTCCCCATATTCCTCCTATTACTATTCTTCACTCTACTATCGTTACGGATACACTTATGGAACCCCTGTCCGCCATCGCGTGAGAGACTTTGGTTCGACGCGGGGCAGGACGAGCGATGGAACAACCGTCAACGGTTCAGGCGGTTCCGGCGCCACCATCGACTACGGTCGTGGTACTTCCAACGGCGGCGGCGGCACGTTGGCGCCGGCCTACAATAACTCCGGAGGCGGCGGAGTGCGCGGCACGTCTTCTTCCGATGTCGGCGCGCGCCCGCGGCAGGGCAGCCAGCGTGTGGGGACGTCGCAAGGAAGCAGCGTTCAGAAAGGTGCCCGTTCGAATCGTGGCGCCGGGTCGCGCGGCGGCGGCAACCGTGGCACACGTCGCGATACTCAGCACGGCTATGTTCCGAACGAGGGTGGCAAGCAGTCTGCACCCCCTTCGAGCCAGACCCCGACGAGAGAAACCGGCAGACAGCCCGAACAGTCTCGCGGCCGCGAAGCAAGCGCTCCGCGCAGTGCACCGCCGCCAAGCAGCGGGCAATCGAGCGAGAGCCGGAGCAGTGGAAGCTCGCGCGGCAGACGACCATAAATTATCCTGACTTTATATTTTTCCCCGGATTATGAAAAAGCTATTTCGAACTTTTTGCTCCATACTTTCACTCGCGTCCATCTTCAGCGCAACCACCTTCGCGCAGTATCCCGAAGATGCACTCCGGTTATCATATTCTAACCTGAGCGTCGGCGCGCGTTCACTCGGTATAGGTTCCGCGTTTACCGCGGTGGCCGATGACTACTCCGCAACATTCGTCAACCCCGCCGGACTCGGGCAATTGCGCATGAACGAACTCTCGCTTGGCATGTCGCATAATGGCTTCGGCAATACGAGCTCTTTCTATGGAAGCAGCCAGTCGCTCAACAACAGCTCCACAAACATTAACAGCTTCGGGCTTGTGTACGCTGTTCCCACGACGCGCGGTAGCTTCGTGATTGCGTTAGGGTATGGCAAGCAGTCCGACTTCACAAGCGCTCTCTCTTTCAGCGGCTTTAATCCGGTGAGCAGCCTTATCCAATCGTGGGCGCCTGATAGCGGCCGCACGGATGATCCGGGCGGCAACCTGGCGTATGAGCTTTATCTGGCAAACGCCGATTCAGTGGGACCGTCGAACTATCGATGGGACAGCAAGATACTGAACAATGTTACCCAGAGCGGAAAAGTATTGGAAGGCGGCGGAATCAATCATTGGTCCGCTTCTGCCGGCGTTGAAGCAGCAAGGAATCTCTATCTTGGAGCGACTGTGAGTTTTATCTCAGGCTCCTATTCCTATACGCGAACGTATCGCGAAGCTGACACGCGCAACATCTACGAAACTCAACCGTTCGATCTGGCATCGTTCGAGTACATCAACACCATCACGGATGACATCAGCGGTTTCAACGCGCGATTGGGATTGCTCTACAAAATCAATGATCGTGCGCGATTCGGTATGGCAATAAAAACTCCGTCGTTCATCACCGTTCGCGAAACATTTTCCGACGAAGCGACAAGCCTCTTCGATAACCGGGATACGTATTCCTACAGATTACCCGATGGGAGAATCGAATATGACGTACGCACTCCCTTCCAGTTCTCCGGCGGAGTCGCTTACGATTTCTCGGGACTGATGCTGAGCGGCGACCTCGAATATGTGGACTGGTCGCAGATGGAGTTTGCCAATACGGATGCAACTCTCCTTGCACTTAACCCCGACATTAAGCAGATCTTCCGTCCGGCGGCCAACATCCGGGTAGGCGCGGAATATACGTTTTCCGAGGCTGATTTCCATTTACGCGGCGGGTTCGCCTATCTTCCCTCCCCCTACACCGACGACCCGGCTTCGTTCGCCCAGAAGTTTGTGACAGCAGGGTTCGGATTCAGCATTGAAAATGCCATCGGTATCGATGTCGGGTACTCGCACGGGTTCTGGGATACCAAGCACATCAACTATGCGGATTACTTGAACGGCAATCCCACGTCCGAAACCCAGGAACAAGTCAGCACCAACAACGTTATTACGTCGGTGTCGTATCGATTCTGAGTTATTGCAATAGTTTCCTCAATAAGCTATATTATCCCGCTCCCGACCTTTCGGGCGCGGGATTTTTTTTGCAACATTGACGAACCTTGTGCATGTCGAGGCTTTCCCAGATTCTCATTGGAATGAGTGTTGTAACAGTACTCGTGCTCATTGCAGTTTTTATCTTCCTGAAACATCTCGCCACGAAATCCTTCCCCACGACAACCGGCAGTATTACGGCACAAGGATTGCATACCGGCGTCGACGTTTACCGGGATGACTACGGCATTCCGCACGTCGCAGCACACGACGAGCACGATCTGATGTTTGCGACCGGATACGTCCACGCCCAGGATCGGCTCTGGCAGATGGACATGATGCGCCGGGCGGGAGAGGGCCGCCTCTCTGAAATCCTGGGGACACCGACGATCGAATACGACAGGTTGTTCCGAACCCTCGGGCTCTCTTCCCTTGCTCTGAAAATTCTTCAGGAAGCTCATCCCGAGACGCGTCTAACCCTTGAGGCTTACGCTGAAGGGGTTAATGCGTTCATTACTTCCAACAAAGGCAGGTATCCAGCCGAGTTCGACATGCTCAACTATGAGCCTGAGCCATGGCGCCCCGAACATAGCGTCCTGGTCGCAAGGCTCATGGCGTGGGAGCTTAACCTCGCATGGTGGACCGACCTGACCTTCGGCGAAATTGCCGAAAAGGTTAGTCCCGAGAAGCTGCGGGAGATTATCCCGACGTTTCCAGACTCTATCGGTGTGACGGTTCCGCGCGAGCTCGGGAAAAAAAACCTCAGCGATATACACGATCTCCTGGACATCGGCAGGTCATACCGGAACTACTTCGGACTCGGGTCGGCGGAAGCCGGCAGCAACGCATGGGCCGTCGATTCATCGAGATCCCTCAGCGGCGCGCCGATCCTTGCAAACGATCCACACCTTGCCATGCCTGCACCTTCGCGATGGTATGAAGTTCATCTTTCAGCCCCCGGATGGAACGTCGAAGGAGTTTCCTTACCCGGAGCGCCGGTGGTCGTCATCGGGCACAACGATCACCTCGCCTGGGGCTTGACAAATGCCATGCTCGATGACGCTGATTTCTATGTCGAAAAGGTCGATTCCACTAATCCGGATCGCTACATGTTTCAGAAATCGGCCATTCCCTTCGAGGTGCATGAGGAGATCATCCGCGTGAAGGGGAATGACAGTATCGTATTCTCCGCGCGTGTCACTCAGGATGGACCCGTCATCAGCGATGTTCACCCTACGCGCAAACATCAGGATTCCGCGTCATTGCACTCACCCATTGCGATGAGGTGGACCGGACTCGAAATCAGCGATGAGCTTTACGGTTTCTACCTGATGAACCGAGCCCAGACCTATCGTGATTTTGAGCTCGGCATGAAGGAAATCACCGTGCCGGGACAATCGGTGGTGTATGCCGACGTCAGGGGCAACATTGCATATTGGACCACGGGACGAATCCCGATTCGGGGCAAAGAGCAACCCATGATTCCCCTCAAAGGCTGGACCGGAGAAGGCAGATGGAAGGGATTCGTGCCGTTCGAGGAAATGCCGAAACTTCTTAATCCGCACGAAGGATTTGTGGCGTGCGCGAACCAGAAGATCGCAGATGCGCGGTATCCGTATTATCTCTCCACACTCTGGGAACCTCCCTCACGCATTCAGCGCATTCGAGAGCTTCTCCGGTCCACCGAGAAATTTTCCGTTGAAGATTTCAAACAATTCCAGCAGGACATCACCTCGCCGTACGCACGAGATATTGTCCAGGAGCTTCTTGAATCATATCAGGACACGGCGAATCTTACCGGGCATGTTTCTGACGCGCTGAACTACTTGCGGAACTGGGATTACCGCCTCACACAGAGCGACGTTACGACGACGATTTTCAATGTTTTTGTCGTCAAGCTTTTCCACAACACATTCGAAGACGAGATGGGGGAGGACGTGTTCAACGATTTTGTGTTTTTTGGGGCTATTCCATATCGTGTAACCAGTCAGTTGTCCGATACGTCGTCGTGGTTCGATGATGCCGGAACGCAACAGGTCGAGACGAAGCAGGATATGCTTCGCAGGAGCTTGTCGGATGCCGTAAACGAGCTGCGGGCGAGAATGGGTGACGAAATGAAAACGTGGAGATGGGGAGAACTGCATACTGTGACATTCAAACATCCATTTGGCGCGCGCCCGCCGCTTGACAGGGTATTTAATATCGGACCGTTTCCGCTCTCCGGCGGCGGAACGACGGTGATGAAAACAGAATACCGGTTCACAACACCGTATTCGGTTTCGGTCGGACCCTCGATGCGACAAATCGTCGATATGGCACAACCGCACGAAGCCTACACTGTCATCACCTCCGGCCAATCGGGGCAGGCGTTGCATGTCCATTACGACGACCAGGCACCACTATGGCTGAACGGAGGCTACCACCAGGTAACGATGGACTGGCAGCGCATCAAGAACGCCAAATGGGATCATCTCGAGCTCAAGCCGGAATAGCGTGAAGTCATGATTACTCAATTGTAACGGACGACGCATGCCTCCATCGAAACGCCTTTTTGCGAAGACCAAGATCGTATGCACGCTCGGACCTGCCACAAAATCTCCTGAGATGCTCGCTGCAATGGTGCGTGCCGGAATGGACGTCGCGCGCATCAACCTTTCGCATGGGACGCACGCTGAACACGCCCTCATCCTGAAACATCTCCGCCGCGCACGGAAAGTGTCGGGAGAGCCTGTCACCGTCATTCTCGACCTCCAGGGACCGAAGATTCGAATCGGGGACCTCAGCAAGGGAACGATCGAGCTCAGGCAGGACCAACGGGTGACGATTACGACGAAGGAGATTGCCGGCGATGAACAGAAGTTCTCGACGACGTACAAGCATCTTCCCCACGATATTCGCCCCGGGAACAGGATTCTCCTTGATGACGGAAAGATAGAATTGAAGGCAGTGAGCGTCAAAGGCACCGAGGTCATGTTTATCGTCGTCACGGGAGGAACTCTGAGCCCGCACAAAGGAATCAACCTGCCGGGCGTCGCGGTCTCTGCGCCGGCATTGACGGAAAAGGATAAGACCGATCTGTTGTTCGGGTTTACGCACGATATCGATTACGTCGCATTATCGTTCGTGCGCAAATCCGCCGATATGGCCGCGGTCCGGGAATTCATCATCAAGCATGGCCCTCCCGGCCGCAAGATCCCCGTCATTGCCAAGATCGAGAAAGCCGAAGCGATCACGAACATAGAAGAGATTCTCAAGGAGACAGATGCCGTGATGGTTGCACGCGGGGATCTCGGCGTGGAGTTGCCCGCGGAAGATGTGCCGCTGTTGCAAAAAATGATTGTGCGCCGTTGCAACGAGCTCGGGAAACCGGTCATCATTGCCACACAAATGCTGGAATCGATGATCAACAGCCCGACACCGACGCGCGCCGAAGCTAGCGACGTCGCCAACGCGGTGATTGACGGTACGGACGCGGTGATGCTCAGCGGCGAGACATCCGTTGGCAAGTACCCGATCCGAGCGATCGAGGTCATGGACAGGATCATCCGCAAAACGCAGGATCAATTCGCGCAGCTGCAGCATTACAATCCGGATTGGATTCCTTCCAGCCACGAGTACGACCCGCTCAGCCGGTCCGCCTGTTTGCTGGCCGACCAGCTCGGTGCGTCTACCGTGGTTGTGCTCACGCATTCAGGAACGAGCGCCGCTCACGTAGCCAAGTTTCGCCCGCGGGCGCGCATCATTGCCGTCACGGAGCGTGAGAAAATCATGCGGCGTCTCAACCTCATCTGGGGCATCCGGGGACTCATCGTCGAAGATTTGAAAAAAGACACCGACAAAACGTTCAAGGCGATTCAGCATCGCCTCCTCGAAGAGGGATACGTGGAGCGCGGTGAGACGGTGGTGATGATGGCGGGCTTGCCCCTGTTTGAGGGACATCCGACGAATACTATAAAGGTGGATAAAGTCTGAGATCAACCAGTGTCGTGTTTCAGAAATAAGTTGAACAAGTATTGGATTGGTCCCCAGCAAAATCTCTCCGAAGGAGTCCCTTCGGGAGAAGTCCCGCGGAGCGGGATGGCGCCAGTCCGAAGGACCCCTTCGGGGAGGCGCTCACACGAAACACTAAATTCGAAACAAATTCGAATTTGACCCAATGGAGCGTCTTTAAGACTTAGCAGACTTATTTCGGGGACACAACACCTGCAAACATGATTATCGCTTCACAAACCTCATCCGGCTTCTCGAGTGGCATTGAGTGCCCGCACTCCGGAATAGTATGCAACGTTGATTGTGGGATGAGCCGGTGAAATTCCCGTGCAAACTTCGACGACACCGCGCGATCGTGTTCTCCCCATAAGATCAGTACCGGTTGACGAAGACCGGCAACCTGTTGGCGGAAATCGGGTGAGGGGGTGAAAACGTTTCGCAGGACAATGAGCCAGCTGTTTTTTTTCGCTTCATCCAAAAGCTGCCGGTAAAATCTCTCGACAAGATCCTGCGGTCGATTCCTGATATCATAGAACGAACCCCGGCTTAGGATCTCAAGGATGCTCTGGCTTCGCAGCACGATGCGTTTCATGAAACCCGAAAACATGCTCCACCGGATATCGTTGAGGGCGACGCCGCGCTGCGCGCTCAGCCCTGTAGCCGCGATGAGTACGAGACGGTCGGTGCGTTGCGGGAAGCGATAGGCACATGAAACAGCAATTTGCGCGCCATACGAAATTCCTGCGATCGTTGCCGTGGCAAGCTCGAGTGTGTCCAGAAGCTGAACGATGAACTCCGCGAAGTGGTCTGTCGAATAAGGCACACTCCCGCACTGCGAATCAGCAAAGCCTGGCAGATCCGGAACGATGACGCGGAATGTTGCCGACAACGGCCCGATCACTCGTTCCCACATCTGCGGCCCCCCCAGGCCGTGAAGAAGCAACAGGGGTTTGCCTGATCCCGACTCCACAATATGAATGCGCAACCCGTCGACGACAACGGAGTGTTCCACGACCATTTACTTCTTCGTCCACTCGTCGAACAACGCCTGCATCGGGTTCCGGGCTAATTGTCGTTTCCTGTACTTGCCTGCCAGCGAGCGCTGCCGGAATGCTTCATACAACGTCACCGCGCATGCAACGGAGACGTTGAGACTCTGAATCATTCCCATCATCGGTATCTGGAAATTCCCGTCGGCGAGCTCCGACGCCTCCGCCGAGACACCCCGGTGCTCATTGCCGAAGACAAGCGCAACCTTCGCGGAGAGATCAAGGTCATACAGCGATGCCGACTTGGTCCCGAGATGTGTGGCATAGATCCGGAATCCTTCCATGTGCAGCGCATCATAGCAGTCTTTGATCCCCTTGTACGGGCGACGCCTGATCCATTTGCTTGCGCTTGCCGAGCTTTTCTTTCCCAATCTTGGAAATTTCTCTTTGTCGTAGACCAATTGTACTTCCAGAACCCCCACGGCATCTGCAGAACGCAACATGGCGCTCACATTGTGCGGATCGTGAATGTTTTCCATCACCACGGTAAGATCCGGCTGGCGGTGACGCAAGACCGACAACATTTTCTCACGTCGCCGATTCGTCATTGGAGTGATATCATTGTTCGGGAGGCTGTTCCCTGGGCTGAGGCGGCTCCCGGTCGTTTTTGCGCCGATAATATTCGCG
>DASYTP010000009.1:0-30045 GCA_036002145.1 Bacteroidota bacterium
GTGCAATGACGCGGGATGGAACGTTCCCGGTCGGAACAGCACAATGGGAGAAGCGCAATATTGCTGTTGACATCCCCGTATGGGAGCCCGACATCTGTATCCAGTGCAATAAATGCATGTTGGTGTGTCCGCACGCGACGATTCGCGTGAAAGTGTACGACCTGAAGGAATTGCACGACGCCCCGGCGACCTTCAAGTCGATGGATTACAAGGGGCTCGAGTACAAAGGGATGAAATACACAATCCAGGTTGCCGCGGAAGATTGCACGGGCTGCGGCCTGTGTGTCGAGGTTTGTCCTGCGAAGAGCAAGTCCGAGACCCGCATCAAAGCCATCAACATGAAGCCGCAACCTCCGCTGCGCGACGCCGAGCGGGTCAATTACGATTTCTTTCTTCAAATCCCTGAGCTCGACAAGCGCGATATAAAGTACGACAATGTCAAGGGCTCGCAGTTCATTCAGCCGCTGTTCGAATACTCAGGCGCCTGTTCCGGCTGCGGTGAAACGCCGTATGTCAAACTCGCCAGCCAGTTATTCGGCGACCGCGCGATTATTGCAAACGCGACGGGTTGTTCCTCGATTTACGGGGGAAATCTTCCAACGACTCCTTGGACTACGAATCGCGAAGGCAGAGGTCCAGCCTGGTCGAATTCGCTGTTCGAAGATAACGCCGAATTCGGACTCGGTATGAGGTTGACGATCGACAAGCATAACGAGATGGCTCGTGAATACGTGCAGCTTCTGTCACCGGAAATCGGGGGAGAGCTTGCAAACGCGATCCTCGAAGCAGATCAATCGGACGAGGCGGGAATTTACGAGCAGCGTGAGCGCGTAAAGCTCCTCAAGGAAAAACTGAACGCGACCGGTTCACCCGAAGCAAGAAACCTGTTGGCCATCGCCGACAACCTCGTCAAACGGAGTATCTGGCTCATGGGGGGCGACGGTTGGGCATATGACATCGGCTACGGCGGGCTCGACCACGTGCTCGCATCAGGGCGCAACGTGAATATCCTGGTTCTCGATACCGAAGTCTATTCGAACACCGGCGGACAAACATCCAAATCGACTCCCCGCTCCGCCGTTGCAAAATTTTCTGCCGCGGGCAAAGGCACGCCGAAAAAGGACCTTGCCCTTCTGGCGATGTCCTACGGCAACGTCTATGTCGCCAAGGTTGCCATGGGCGCCAACGACACGCAAACGATCCGTGCATTCCTCGAGGCGGAAGCGTACGACGGACCTTCCCTCATCATCGCCTATAGTCACTGCATCGCGCACGGCATCAACATGGCGAAAGGGATGACAAATCAGAAAGTCGCAGTCGACACCGGCTACTGGCATCTCTTCCGTTACAATCCGATGCTCGAGAAGAAGGGTGAAAACCCCTTCAAACTCGATTCCAGGCCGCCGAAGCTTCCCTTGAAGGAATTCACGCAGCTGGAGACGCGATTCAAGATGCTGGAGAAAAGCCATCCGCAGCGTGCGAAGGAATTGGCGGCACTGGCACAGGAGGATGTGTATGTGCGATGGAAGGTGTACGAACATCTTGCGCATTCCAACGGCGGCAACGGGAAAGCGGCGGAAGAAAACACAACGGGCAAATCCCCGGACAATGTTCCTGCTCAATCGCACTAAGAACAACAACCTTCACAAAAACTGGAGAACTTTATGACTTTCGCTATCTTCACGTTCGTCATTCTGATACTTTATATCGTCATCGGAGAGATAAAGGTTAAAAAGCTCGAGATAAAACAGAAAGAGCTGCAGTGGAGGATTGAATCGCTCGAGAATTCAGTTACGAGGAGCTAAGAACCGCCATGAACCTTACGACAAATTACCTCGGACTTAAGCTGAAGAACCCAATCGTCCCTTCGGCGGGCCCGCTCTCTCATACGCTCGACACCATGAAGCGACTCGAGGATGCCGGGGCGGCGGCCATCGTCATGTACTCGTTGTTCGAAGAGCAAATTGAGCACGAAAAGGAAGAGATCGAATTCTATCTCTCGTACGGTACGGAAAGTTTTGCCGAAGCGCTCACCTACTTTCCGGAATCCGGGCAGTACAATCTTGGCCCCGACAAGTACGTCGAGCTTCTTCACAAGGCAAAGCAGGCTCTGGGCATCCCCGTCATCGGGAGCCTTAACGGCATATCGGTTGGTGGATGGATGAAATATGCGAAAAGTATCGAGCAGGCTGGGGCGGATGCCCTTGAGGTAAACGTATATTATATCCCAACCGATCCACGCCTCACGGGCGCCGACGTGGAGGACCGTTACGTCGAAATCCTTCATACCATAAAGCAGAGCGTCGCTATTCCGGTCGCGATGAAATTGAGTCCGTTCTTCAGCTCATTCGCCCACATGGCGAACCGCCTGGTCGACGCCGGCGCGGACGGGTTGGTCCTCTTCAACAGATTTTATCAGCCGGATATCAACCTCGAATCACTCGACGTCGAACCGGGCATTACACTCAGCACGTCACACTCGATGAGGCTGCCGATGCGATGGATCGCCATCCTTTTCGGAAGAATCAACGCCAGCCTTGCCGCGACGAGCGGCATCCACACTGCTGGGGATGCGCTGAAGATGCTCATGGCCGGCGCGGATGTGACGATGATGTGCTCTGCGCTTCTGAAAAATGGAGCGCAACATATCACAAAAGTGCTGTCAGATATGCAACAGTGGATGATCGATCATGAGTACCTCTCGGTTGAACAGATGAAGGGAAGCATGAGCCATAAATCCGTGGCGGATCCTGCTGCATTCGAACGGGCAAATTACATGAAGGCGCTTCAGAGCCTCAAGTGAATGACGGTATTGAATCTTCCTGATGCTGAGTCGAGAGACTCGCTGCTCCTGGAGCTGACGCCATTTGTTCTCTATACGGCAGGTCTGGGCCCGGACTACAGGGTCTTGAGGATGACGGACAACGTCGAGCGCCTGACGGGTTTTGCCGCCCGTCAATTCATTGACACTCCGGATCTCTGGGCGTCAAGGCTACACCCGGACGATTGTGAAATGACATTGAAGAGTATAGAGCAATTGTCATCGTCGTTTCCCAAATCCCTGGAATATCGATGGCGTTGTGCAGACGGGGAGTATCGGTGGTTTCTCGATACGCTGAATTTCCTCCGGGATGAGCGCGGAGAACCCGTTGAATTAAATGGTTGTTGGTTTGACATCACGAAACGGAAATCACTTGAAGAATCGATGCGGAAACTCTCCTCCATCGTTGAATCCTCCGACGATGCCATCATGAGTTTCACGCTCCAGGGAGCCATCCAAAGCTGGAATGCAAGCGCCGAGCGGATTTACGGCTATACGGCGTCGGAGGTGATCGGCCAATCCATTTATCAATTGCTGTCAGCCGGTCAGCGAAGTGAATTCGATGCGATCCTCGCGGCGGTGCAACGGGGCATTGGTGTCCGCCATCAGGAATCGGTGCATCAAACGAAGGATGGAAATGTTGTGGATGTAGCTCTTACGATATCGCCGATGCGTGACGTTGCCAACCGGATTTCCGGCGCCTCGATCATTGCACGCGATACGTCCGAACATAAACGCCTTCACGAGGAATTGACGCAAGCCAGTCGCAGGTACACGGAGGACCTGCAGCACCTCACGCGCGCCATTCAGCGAGCGCAGGAGGAGGAACGCCGCCGGATTTCGCGTGAACTGCATGATGATCTGAATCAGCGATTGAGCAATCTCAAACTCGGCATCGAGGTCCTTGTCCGCAAACATCCAAAGAACCCCCGCGGGCTCTCAAAATCTCTTACAGAGTACGCCCAACAGGTCGACAAGATGATCCGGGATGTTCGCACCATGGCATCCGGTTTGAGGCCCGCCATTCTCGATGATTTCGGATTGATAGTTTCGCTACAGTTGTTGTGCCGGGACTTTGAAAAACTCCACCGCTGCGAGACGACGTTTTCGATGTGTGAGTGCACGCCAAACCGGTTCAGCGCTGATGTTCAAATCGCGTTTTACCGTGTCGCACAAGAGGCGATGGCCAACGTTGCCAAGCATAGCGCTGCGACTTGTTGTGATGTCAAACTACAGTGCGACGAATCTCTTTTCAAAATGATCATCCAAGACAATGGCAAGGGGTTTGAATTGACGGAAGTCCTATCGCGGGAAACTTCCCGGCGCGGTTTGGGATTGACCGGAATGAGAGAGCGCGTTGAAATGATGGGCGGTGAATTCCACATCGTGTCGAACCCGGGAAAAGGGACAATAATGAAAGCTCAGATTCCACTTTCGATATGCTCGGAGTCAAGATAGTATTAGCGGATGATCACGCCGTTCTCCGAAGAGGTTTGAGACAACTCCTTGAGAGCGTCCCGGAATTCTCCATCGCCGGAGAAACCGACAATGGAAAAGAGGCTGTCGCGCTTGTGAGGCAACATCGTCCGGACGTCGCGATCCTTGATATTTCGATGCCGGAAATGAGCGGTATTGAGGCCGCTAAAATCATCAAGGAAAACAACCCTGAGACGAAGATCCTGATACTCACGATCCATGACGATCAGGATTATGTTGTTCAGGTGATGCAGGCCGGTGCGGACGGCTACATCATTAAGAACTCAAGTCCCGAGGATATTATCGAGGCCGTCCGGTGTGTCGCTGCTGGTCAGGAATATCTCGGTCAGGGTGTGTCCAGTATGATTGCCGAAAAATTCATCAGGGGCATCAAAGAGGCCAGCGGGGAGTACCGGCGAAAACTGCCCCACTTGACAAAAAGGGAAGTCGAAATTCTAAGATATGTCACACAGGGACTTACAAGCAAAGAGATATCGGACAAACTCTCGCTCAGCGTCCGCACGGTGCATAGCCACAGAATGAATATCATGCAAAAGCTGAATATCCACGAGACCGCCGGACTTGTTACCTATGCAGTCAAGCATGGACTCGTGAAGCTTGATTGACGCCTGGCTCACCCCCTCCGAACGATCACTCCTTAAATATCCTCGACCGTTGTACCTAAGTAGTACGCTCTATAAACAGGAGCAAAAAAATACGCAATTTACCCGATTGAATGGCTGCCAGGAAAAGATTATGTTATGATCGAATAAGGATCCCTGGGTTGATCGACAGATGAAAAACATACGGGCTTTCAAAGGATCAAGATTCGTCAGTTCAGAGTTTGCCCCCTCGCGTGAGAAGCGTTACAGGCTGACCCGCGCTGATCTTTTAAGTTTGATCTGGACCATGGAACACGATCGGATACTCAATGCACCAATCGAGAAGATCGCGATGTTGAAGCAAATCCTGGTGACAGAGTACAAATTATTACCATCCTGCGGGCGAAGGAGTAAACACACCGGGGTACGCGTGCATGGATAAGGAAACCAAAAATTGCCGGTCATTTTCCGGCGCAATAACGGTGCTTATTGCAGATAATGACAAGGCACTCCGGTCAAATTTAAGATCGTTACTCAGACATGAGAATGCCCGGGTTGTGGCGGAAGTTGGAACGAGCAGGCGTGCAATAGTTGAAGCCGGGCTGCGGAAGCCTGATTTGATATTGATGGACTTTGCACTCTTGGAGGCAACTGCGCCGGAGATCGTAGGTCTCGTCGGGAAAGTTTCCCCAAAAACAGAGATTACATTCATCACTCTGCACGACGAAAGCATATATGCGGACCTCACACAGGTAATGCATGTCCGCGGATTTATTGCAAAGCAGTCGTTAAACAGCGAGCTCCCCCGGGTCCTTCAAAATCTCAGGAAGATAAAGTATGCTCCCCGGTCAATGGTGGATTAGAGGAGCAGGGTGCGGCTGTCGCAACTCCAGAAAAAGGAGAGGTGACAAGAGTTGCGGCAGCCCTCCATGTTTCACGTAACAGCGCTTCAGAACAGTCGGAACTATCAGAGATTATCGTGTTCACATCCCGATTAATGCACAATACATGGGGAATTGTCCTCGCCGGCGGCAATGGCAATAGGCTGCAACAATTCACCCGGCGGCTTTACGGCGACGAACGACCGAAGCAATACTGTGCGTTTACCGGAACGCGTTCGATGCTCGGTCATACCATTGATCGTGCGGAACGCGTAATACCAAGAAACAATATCTTGACGATCATAGACAGGTCTCATCTCCGATACTCTCAGATCGAGCTCAGGGAGCGTCCGGCGGAAACTGTTATCGTTCAGCCGGTGAATCGTGACACAGGCCCGGGTATCCTGCATCCTCTTCTTCATATCTGCAGGAAAAACCGTGATGCATTGGTCGCGATCTTTCCGTCGGATCACTTTATCCTCGGAGAGGAGCGTTTTGCAGAAATCATGTCGGCGGCTCTTTCCCTGGCCGGATCTTCGCTTCAGACTCCTATTCTCCTTGGAGCGGCGCCGGATCGATGGGACACATCGTACGGATGGATAGACAAAGGTGTACGGACCGAAGATCACAAAGGCATGAGTATGTATCAAATTGGAAGATTTTGGGAAAAACCCGGGCCCGATTTGGCGCAAGCGCTATACCTCCGCGGATGCTTGTGGAATACGTTGGTCATCATCGGCAGTGCCATGACCTTAGTGCAGATGTTTCGGCAATGGACACCACAACTGTTCAACCAGTTTGAGGAGATCCGAATCAGTTTCGGCTCACCTCGCGCGACAGAGACAGTGAAAGAAGTGTACTCCAGACTTCACCCGGTGAATTTCTCGACATCAATCCTCGAACCCGTCGCCGATCGTTTCCAGGTCCTTCCCCTGAGTGGGGTATATTGGGCAGACTGGGGCAGCGAGCAACAGATCATTTCGGATTGCAGGCGCTTCGGACTGGCGCTGCGAAAAGAGGAACCCGCCGCCTGTCACCTTCATGAAGGGAGGGAATTCACGCCGCGTCAAACGGAAGCTCTGAAGATAAAGTACAACAAATTTACGGAAGGTTTGGCGTATGAGAAAAATCAAGAAAATCGTTAACAATACGAAGCAGGGTTGCCTTTTGGGGCGATAGGGAACGGCCTCGTCCCAGCTTGTCCCATTGGGGAAAAGTCCTTGGAGTCTCCATTCGCTGGTCGAAGAAGAGTGGGGCGAGGCCGATTGTTTATTCATGGAAGGAATATGACGATGAAATTCGCATTGTTCGTTGTTACATTGATATCAGGATGCATGACCTCGTCGCCGCAAGTTGTACCTGTCCTCGTTGAAGGAGGTAACAGAGAATTACTGGTGGGGGAATGGGCGGGTGAATACAGCAGCTCCTCAAACCAGAGGAGCGGCAGTATTACCTTCAAGCTCGACCAGGGAAAAGATACTGCATTCGGCGATGTTCTGATGATCGCGCGCGGCTCGAATCAGCGGTATTTTCCCGAGGATTATTCTCAAATTCCGAGGACGGATCCATTCGCGTCGCGAGTATTGGCAATTAAATTTGTTCACGTTGCCGGCGACAGTGTGCACGGACTCCTTGATCCTTACTGGGATCCGGACCGGAAGAGTACGGTTGTCACAACGTTTAAAGGGAAAGTGTTGACAAACCGAATCACCGGGACCTTCAACGGATACGACGTTTCGACGGGATACACCTTCTCGGGACGCTGGCAGGTTACGCGCAAGAATCCGTAGGAACTCCGTGTCATGTCAAATACTTCAACAGTCTGTGTTGAGAACTTCATCGATGCTCCAACTCATCGCTGTTGCAATACGTTACACGATCCGCGGCGCATTTTCCATTCCGGTGTTTATTTTCTGAACAGTCCAGCCTGATAGATTTCTCCACCACAATTATTCGATACTGCAAGTGCATTGCGCGTCAGCTGTTGCCGGCATGAACTCCGGGAAGTTTGACGGATGAACCTGGCATGCTTTTCTCATACTTTCAGTGTGAAGAATGAATATTAATAGAGAACATAAGGAATAATCGCCATGACAGTCCTCTTTGTAATTGCAACTATCACTATCTTTCTCACTGTTGATTGGCTGGTCAGACGATACAGGGGCCAGCCGTTTATTCCGGCAGAAAAAATCCGCGGGACATATCCGGTTCGATTGCCCGATGGGGTCTTTTTCGCGCCATCGCACACGTGGCTGAATCTCTACCCCTCCGGGACCCTTCGCCTCGGCGTTGATGACTTCATTGCCCGCCTCGTGGAGAGCCCGGAGATACTCCTTCTGAAATGCCCCGGCGATCACTTCCAAAAAGGGGATCCGCTCATCCAGCTGAAGGAAGGAAATCATGCGCTCACCATTCGATCTCCCCTTGAAGGAGAAATCGTGGCGATCAATGAAGAGTTGACCGCCGACCCATCGCTCCTGAGAGAGCGCATGTTCAGCAGCGGGTGGGGGTACATAATCAAGCCAAGCAGGATCGATGAAATAAAGACGATGCTCATCGGAAGCGAAACACGCTCATGGATCAGGAACGAATTTCAACGGCTGCGAGACCTCTTCGCTCAATTGAACAACAAGGGATCGCTGGCACCCGCCTGCCTGCAGGATGGGGGGCCGCCGATTGCAGGAGTGTTACGTACGATGGACGACGTCGTATGGAAGCGGCTCGATAATGAATTTCTTCAAGTGGCGTAGCTGAAAGGAATCGACAATGCGAAAAAGCAAAGCTCTTCTGATCGATACAACACTTTGCATCGGTTGCAATGCGTGCCAGGAAGCATGCAAGAAAGAGTTCAATCTCCGGGAAGGGGAAGAAAAGAAACTTTCTCCAACAGCGTACACGGCGCTTGAAGAACACGACGGCATTTTTGTGCGGAGGATGTGCCAGCACTGCGTCGAGCCGACATGCGTGTCGGTCTGCCCGGTCGGCGCATTCACGAAAACCCCTGAAGGACCGGTACTCTACGATGAGTCAAAATGTATCGGGTGCAGGTATTGCATCCAGGCCTGCCCGTTCCAGGTCCCGCGATATGAATGGAACAGCACCCATCCGCGAGTGCAGAAATGCAGGCTCTGCGTAGATCGCCTGAAGCAAGGTTTGCAACCGGCGTGCTCCGAAGCCTGTCCGACCGGGGCCACCAAGTTCGGCGACCGGGATGACTTGATCCGCGAAGCCTACGAGCGCATCAAATCAGAACCGCAAAAATATGTCGACAGGATTTACGGCAAGGAAGAAGTAGGGGGCACATCGGTGCTGTATCTTTCCAGCGTGCCGTTCGAGCAGCTCGGCTTCAAGACAACTCTTGAGAATGTGGCGCTGCCGATGTACACCTGGAATGCGCTATCGAAAATCCCATCCGTGGTGGGGGTCGGCAGCGTGTTCCTCTACGGAATCTGGTGGATCACCAACCGGAGGATGGAGTTGCAAAAGTCGAATCATACGAACAACCATCAACAACGGAATTCTGAGGCGCGATCATGAAACGCTATCTGACATCTCTCACGTTCTGGAAAGTAGTTGCAACACTCATCATGGCAACCGGATTGTATGCGACCTACGTACGTTTCACACAGGGTCTGGGAGCCACCACGAATCTCAGCGATCAATTTCCGTGGGGATTGTGGATCGGCTTCGATATCCTGTGCGGGGTCGGACTCGCGGCGGGAGGGTTCACGCTCGCGGCCATCGTGCACATTTTCCATGTCAAACGGTTCGAGCCGATTTTGCGCCCCGCCATCCTGACTGCGTTCCTCGGGTATCTCCTGGTCATCGTGGCATTGATGTATGACCTCGGCAGGCCGCTGCAGATCTGGCATGCAATCGTTATGTGGAACCCTCACTCGGTCATGTTCGAAGTCGCGTGGTGCGTCATGCTGTACACCACGGTACTCGCGCTTGAGTTCTCGCCCATCGTCCTTGAGAAATTCAGGATGACGAAGACGTTAAAACTCTTCAAACGAATTGCGCCCCCCTTGATTATCATCGGAGTCCTCCTTTCGACACTTCATCAATCGTCCCTCGGCTCCCTCTATCTCATCGTCCCCGAGAAGTTGTATTCGCTCTGGTATTCACCGTACCTGCCCGTATTTTTCTTCTTCTCCGCCGTCGCAGCGGGCTGCGCCATGATTATCTTCGAATCGTTCCTGAGTTCACGGGCATTCAAAAAAGGATTGGAGATGAACCTCCTGACGGAGATCGGACGGGTAAGCGTCGTGGCTCTTGCCGTATACCTGACGATGAAGATCATCGACCTTCTCAACCGCTCGGCGATGCCCCTGCTCTTCGTACCACGCATCGAGACCTACCTCTACTGGTTCGAGGTGAGCGCCGGGATCATCGCCCCCCTTGTGTTGCTGAGCATCCCGAGAGTCCGCGAGAATAAGATTGGATTGTTCCTGAGCTCGGTGCTGATTATCGTCGGGTTCATTCTCAATCGCATGAACCTGAGTATCACGGGGATGGAAGCATGGTCGGGCGTATCGTACTTCCCGTCGTGGATGGAGATTGCCGTCACCATATCAATTGTCACTGCCGGTTTCATCGTCTTCAGGTTGGCGGCGAGATATCTTCCGCTCTTTCAGCATGATTCGGGAGAGCCGGCACTGACGAACATTAGCGCGTTTGACGAGGAGCTTGTTCTCATTTCACAGCCACATGAAGCGGAGTTGCAATGAACGTTTCACCGGACGATAGAACCGGGTTCCCGATCGTTCCGCCTCAGTTTCGATGCGTCTGGATGACCGCCGGGCTCCTTGCGTATCAATTGTGCGACCGGAACTTCGATTGTGAGAATTGCCTTCTCGATAAGGCAATGCGGATGCACTTCATCCAGCATCAGGATGCGCCGGAACTTCAACGAGAAACGAAGTCCGCCGCAACGAGATCGGAAGCTCACGAATACTTGTACAGCAGAAATCATTGGTGGATCCACAAACTCTCTGAGAACAGTTTTCGGATAGGAATCGAACCGACGCTGTCTTCCCTGCTGTTGTCCCCGAGAGAGATTGTCCTTCCACGGGCGGGTGAGCCACTCCGGCTGGGAAGGTTCAGCTGCTGGATCATTATCGACAATGATGCGTTTCCTCTCGCCTCGCCCGTCTCCGGAACAGTGTTGCGAACAAACAAGCTTCTCCAGTCGAATCCTCAAATTCTCTGCACCCATCCCCTCACGCAAGGATGGCTCTTTGAAGTGGAATCAAGAACCGACGAGACGCAAGTGTCGTCCTGGATGACCAGGCGCCATGCAGACAAGAAATATCAGGCCGATTTCTCCCGCTTCAATGAGTCATTGAGTTCACTGCTGAGGAGCGATCACCCCCGTATCGGCACCACGATTCAGGATGGGGGGCAGATCTTCCTTCATGCCTCCAAGGCCGTCGGAACTCAGAAATACGTCGAGTTGCTGTTCGAAGCGTTCGGCCACGAACTTTCTTGACCGCATTCTTGGCTGTTTGGGACATTCTTCTTCGGGATTTAGAATTTGTTTCGAATTTAGGTATTAGTGTTTTTCCCCAAGGGACTCCTTCGGAGGGATTTTGCTAGAAATCCTCGCTCCATCCAATGAAAGTAATCCGGGCTCTTCTCATCCTTAAGAATTTCCGCCATTATTTTTCGCAGAATTGACAACGAATCCATGAAATTCGGAAGATTCGTCGCGTGCTGAATAATTAAACATGGCACGAGAATTGCCCAAAATAGTGGTGAAATGAGGCTTCCAATCCTCCATAGGTTGAGTGTTCGGGTGCTGGTGGGTTCCATTGCCATCATGCTTACCTTCTTCGGCCTGTATTCTTACTTCACCGTCCGCTTCTACAACGATAAACTGATGGACCAGGTACTGTCGAGTGCAAACCGGATGAGCGACGTCATCAAGCAATCGACTCATTACAGCATGCTGCTTAACCGCAGAGAGGATGTCTACCACATCATCACGATGATTGGAAAAGAACCCGGGGTGGAAGGCATCCGCATCTACAACAAACGCGGTGAAATCATGTTCTCGACCGATAAACAGGAAGAACATACCGCCATCGATATGCACGCCGAGGCATGTTATGTCTGTCACGAGCAGGAAAAACCTTTGTCGTCGCTGCCCATGAGCAACCGGACGCGCATTTTCGAGAGTGGAAACAGCCATCGCGTGCTCGGGGTCATCAATCCGATCCGCAATGAGCCGTCCTGCTCAGATGCCGAATGTCATGCACACCCGCCGGAGCGCACCGTTCTGGGGGTGCTCGACGTCAGAATGTCGTTAAAGAATCTTGATGCCACAGTACATCAGGCGCAAAACACGATGGCGGTCTATGCCATCGCCGCCATTCTTGTCGTCGGGATCATTGTCGTCCTGTTCCTGTCATCCACCGTCCTCACACCGACACGACGCTTGATGGCGGGCGCGCAGCAGATTTCATCGGGAAACCTCTCGTACCACATCAGCGTCAACGCAAGGAACGAGCTGGGGAAGCTCGCGAAGGCATTTAATGAAATGACCCGATCGCTGAAGGGCGAAAAAGAGCAGAACCAGCGGTGGGCCGATACGCTCCAGCAGCGCGTCCGTGAAAAAACCGACGAGCTGAATGCCATTCACAAACAGATCGTCCACATCGAGAAAATGGCATCGCTCGGAAAACTTGCGGCCACCATAGCGCACGAAATCAACAATCCTCTCGAGGCCATCTTGACCTATGCAAAGCTCATCGCCCGTCGCATACGAAAGGATGAGACGCAGGTTACGACAAACCGGCAAACCCTGGAGGACATTGAGCTCATTGCCCGCGAAACGGATCGGTGCGGCAACATTGTGAAGAACCTCCTGCTGTTCTCGAAAAAACAGACGGGCGAGTTCGCCATCGCTTCGCTGAAGAGCATCATCGATCATGCCTCACAGCTCGTTCAGCACCACTGCAGAATTTCGAACGTTGAGTTGAAGATACAGTTGCCGGAAGGGGACATTTCTCTTATGTGCGACGAGAACCAGCTTGATCAAGCCCTCGTCGCGCTTTTCGTAAACGCAGTCGAGGCAATGCCGGGCGGCGGCACGATTCGTGTCGAAGCGAAGAGCGCATCTCATAACAATGTGCTCCTGACGATTTCGGATACGGGCATGGGGATTTCTGAAGCTGATCTTCCCTTCATTTTCGAGCCGTTCTTCACAACGAAAAAAGATGGCCGGGGAGTGGGATTGGGGCTGTCAGTCGTCTATGGAATTCTGGAGCGACACGGCGGATCCATCTCAGTGGTGTCCGCAGTCGGAAAAGGAACGACGTTTACCCTGAGTTTCCCACGCGTTCCACACGAACTTCCACATGCTGCCGAGAATGCACATCAGTGAGAAGAATAGGACCACAATTTCGCAACCTGAAAATCACAGACCGGAGAATGGAATATGATATCTAACGCCGAGCCGTTCAGAAGCCAAACCGATCGTTTCAGAGGGCTGAAACATATGATCGGAAATACGCCGTTGCTGGCGATTCATTGTACGTTCAGGGGGAGTCGCCGCGTCATCTACGCAAAAGCCGAGCATGTCAACATGACCGGAAGTATCAAGGACCGCATGGCATTCCACATACTCCAGCGAGCGTACGCGGATGGGAAACTTCGTCCGGGGGACACCATCGTTGAAGCAACAAGCGGCAACACGGGAATCTCGTTCGCCGCGATCGGCAAAGCCCTGGGCCATCCGGTTGTCATCTTCATGCCCGACTGGATGAGCCAGGAACGGACGAATCTCATCCAAAGTATGGGTGCAAAAATTAATCTCGTGACCCGAGAAGAAGGGGGGTTCCTGGGCAGCATTCGCATGGCGGAGGAATTCGCACGCACGCACGATCATATATTTCTGCCCCAACAATTCTCGAATGGGGCAAACGTCGAAGCACACGCGGAAACGACGGGACCGGAGATCTGGTGGCAACTATCTTTTCAATCCTTAGTCCCCGACGCGTTCGTCGCTGGAGTTGGGACCGGCGGCACGATCATGGGTGCAGGTCGCTTCCTTCGCAGCCGGAATTCCACTACGCGGATTTATCCGTTGCAGCCGGCAGAATCCCCCACGTTGACGACCGGGCATAAAATAGGTCATCATAGAATCCAGGGGGTGTCGGACGAGTTTATTCCCCCTATTGTGGCGCTCAACGAGCTCGATCGCGTCATCAGCGTTCATGATGGCGATGCGATCCTCATGGCTCAGAAACTTGCCTCCCGGCTGGGGCTCGCCGTAGGTATTTCCTCAGGAGCGAATTTTATAGGTGCTCTGATGGTTCAGGACGAGCTTTCGAGCGATGCCGTCGTCACGACTGTTTTTCCGGATGACAACAAGAAATACCTGAGCACCGATCTGCTGAGGGAGGAATCGATCATGAAAGATTATCTCTCACCCGGGATCGAGCTGCTCAGCTACCAAGCCTTTAAACGGGTCTGTCACACGTGCTGCGACCTCTATGATTGCACGCAGCATATTGCTTCTGAAATAATCTGATAACGTTACAATACGAGGATACCAATGAATTCTACATCTTCTCTCCTGATTATCGACGATGAAAGCATTGTGCGCGATTCACTTTCGAAGTGGTTCCACGAGGATGGATTCCACGTCGGCACGGCGGAGAACGCTGCCGCCGCCCTCCGCCACCTCCAAGAACAGCGGTGGGATATAATTCTCCTCGACATCAAAATGCCCGGCATGGACGGGATGGAACTTCAGCGAAGGATCATGGAGATCGATCCGCACGCGACGATTATTTTTATCACTGCCCATGCATCCGTTGAAACGGCGGTAGAGGCGTTAAAGCGGGGAGCATTCGATTACGTCACCAAGCCGGTGGACCCCGATCACCTGTCCCACCTTGTGCGTAATGCTCTCAAGCAGCGCGGATTAGCGCTGGAAAATGTCAAACTGAAAGAACACGTGACAGAGTTCTCCAGGATCGACGACCTCATCGGTGAATCTCCCCAGATGAAAAAAGTCTATGAGCTGATTCAAACCGTTGCGCCAACCGATACGACGGTGATGATCCGCGGTGAGAGCGGAACCGGGAAAGAGCTCATCGCGCGCGCGATACACTCCCACAGCCGGCGAAAGTATTTCCCGATCGTGACGGTAAATTGCGGGGCATTACCGGAAGGCATCCTTGAGAGTGAGCTGTTCGGTCATGAACGGGGAGCGTTCACGGGGGCACAATATCAGCGAAAAGGCAGACTTGAGCTCGCCGATGGTGGAACGCTCTTCCTCGATGAAGTCGGTAACATCAACATGAAGACGCAGATGGACCTCTTGCGCGTTATTGAGACACAACAGTTTTCCAGGGTTGGCGGAAATGCAATTCTCAATACGGACTTCCGAGTCATTTGCGCCACGAATAAAGATCTCGAAAAGGCGGTCGCCGATGGAACGTTCAGAGAGGATCTTTATTATCGACTCAACGTATTCTCTATCGCGATTCCGCCATTGCGCGAGCGCAAGTCCGATATTCCATCAATTGCAAACTATTTTGTAAAAAAATATTCACAGGCGATGGGAAAACAGATAGCCGCTGTCTCTTCCGGGGCAATGGACGTATTGATCCGCTACGACTGGCCCGGGAACGTCAGGGAACTGGAGAATGCGATTGAGCGGGCGATCGTCATCGGGAAACCGCCTTGTATCCGCCCGGAGGACCTCCCTTTTCTCTCCCCGGCAAGAAACTCGGCAAACGGCTCCGGGACGCTTGCCTTGGTCGAAAGAGAACATATTGCCGCCGCGTTGACTGAGAATCGTTGGAACATTTCACGATCGGCGGAAATTCTCGGCATCGATCGCGTCACGCTCTATAACAAGATCGCAAAGTACGGGCTCCAGAGACCCGCGTGACAAGTTTGATTCACATTATTAACGCTTCACACCTGCCCGACAGCGATTTGCAGCCCATCGCTGACGCTGTCGAGCGTGTTTTTCGCCGTCCGGTCAGGCTGCAGCGGAGACCTCTTGATTATGAGCGAGCGTTTGACGACTCCCGTGGACAATTCAGCTCGGGTATTCTCCTTGGGCAACTGCTGGCCGACGACAACCTCATCGGGAGAAAAGAAATTGTTGTTGTGGATGTCGACTTATTCATTCCCGTGCTCACGTTTATCTTCGGCGAGGCACAATTTGAAGGAGCAGCTGCCATAGTTTCCGCCTACAGACTCTCCGACGAGTTTTACGGCCTGCCAACGGATCACGCAAAACTTCTGACGCGTCTTGAAAAGGAAGTCGTCCACGAGCTCGGGCATACTTTTGGGCTCTATCACTGCCATCAGTTCGAGTGCGTCATGCGCTCTTCGACGTATGTTGAAGAAATCGACCTCAAACAATCGACCCCCTGCCTGGAATGCCGGCGCCTGCTTGACCGGAAGAATGAGAACTCCTCTCTGCCAGAGATAAGACTTCAGGAAAGTTTATGAGTATCATTTTCAGCCGTCAATGCGAGTATGCCATTCAAGCAGTCCTCTATCTCGCCCTGCATCCGCAGAATGAAAAGACCTCCATCAGGGAACTTACAAAGGTACTGAAGATTCCCTATCACTTCCTGGCGAAGATTCTTCAAAAGTTAACCCACAAAGGACTCCTTCATTCTCAAAAGGGTCTGGCAGGCGGATTCTCTCTTGCGCGGCCGGCCGCGAACATCACCCTTTTCGAAATCATCGAGGCGATCGATGGCAATGGCCTCATGCACAACTGCATACTCGGATTTCCGGAGTGCTCAGAGTCAGACCCGTGCGCGCTGCACGACCAGTGGCTCAAGTCGCGCGACGGCATATATCAGCTGTTGGCAAACGATACAATCAATCATCTTGCCTCACGAATGAAGAAGCCACAATACCTGACTGAGATACTACAAACAGGTTGCCCCTAACGGGGCTCTTTGTGGAATTATCACTTTACTGATTCGGCAATCTATTTTGGATAATGCTGAAGTCCCGGAGGGACGACCTGTTTGTAGCTTTCCGGCGAAACAATGTATTCAAGCTCCTTTAGGAGCGGCCTATTTCTGTTCCTCTATTGAATCAGTCAATAAGATTTTCGGGGGTTGTACTCGGATAAAATTGTCTTATTTTGGCACGCCGATTGTACCTTAGTACGCGAACGATGGTGACAATGTAAAATAACCGAACGAAATTTGGATTCTGACAATTGGTCTCTCTCAAAAATGAGAAAAGAATTGCAAACGCTTATCATAATTGATAAGGAACGCTTATCATTTCAGCGAACTCCTTCTGACAAAAGTGAATTGGCTGCCGGCACGACGAATGGAGTGCCAAAAATGGCCGTAAGAAAGCTCGCTCCGGAATTACGCCGAAGGAAGAGTAGCTGGAGCCGGGAGTCCGTTTGGTACAAACGACTGATGTTGCGATTGAGAGAAGATTCACAATTTCTTCGCACGGTCATCCAGTCGGCGTTCTTGCTGCTGTGCGTATGGATTGGCGTTGAGTTTTACCTCTTCACTCGTTGGGGGACGTCGGGTGGGCAGGCTTCGTACTTCCCTCGCCCGCCAGGGGCTGAAGGATTTCTTCCGATCAGCGCTCTCATCAGTTTGAAGTACTGGCTTGGAACCGGGATTGTCAACGAAGTCCATCCTGCCGGACTTTTTATCTTCATCGCTGTTGTCCTTGTCGGCCTGGCATTGAAGAAGGCGTTTTGCAGCTGGCTGTGTCCGATCGGAACATTGAGCGAGTCTCTCTGGCTGTTTGGAAAGAAGGTCTTCGGGAAGAACATCGGGGTCACAAAATGGCTCGATTATCCACTGAGGTCATTAAAGTACTTGCTGCTCTTCTTTTTCGTTTACTCCATTGCGCAGATGGACACGGCCTCGATGAAGGCATTTATTTACAGCCCGTATAACAAAATGGCCGACGTAAAGATGTGGCTCTTCTTTGCAAATATCACCACGTTCGCGACCTGGTCGATCATTATCCTCGTGGTGTTTTCTCTTATTATCAAAAACTTCTGGTGCCGATTCCTTTGCCCTTACGGGGCATTGCTCGGCGCACTGAGCTGGCTGAGTCCGCTGAAGATCACAAGGAACAAGTCGACATGCATCGACTGTGAATTATGCACCAAGGCGTGTCCTTCTCAAATCAGAGTTCACAAGGCAGGCCAATCCCGTTTCCCGATTTCATCGGGATTCGGGCAAGTCTGGAGCGATGAGTGCATGAATTGCCTGCAGTGCGTTGAAGTTTGCCCGGTCAAGAACACGCTTGACATACGAACATCACTGACGCATACGCCTGTCCCGAATTGGATTTTTGGGACACTCGTCGCCGGAGTATTCATCGCTATCACGGGTCTTGCAATGATGACAGGACATTGGAAGAACGGCATCGCACAGGATGAGTATTCGAAGCGGTTCGAGAATATCGATTCACCACTGTATCAGCACAACCGGGGCAGCGTGCCACGGTACAACGAATCCGATTAATAACTAGCAGGAGACAACTTATGGCAGAATATACCGTCACAGGATATTACGAAACAGACCACGACCGGCTCGATGAATTGTTTAAGCATTTTCAGCAGCTCAAACGAACCGATTTCACGAAGGCAAGACTCTGCTTCAAGGAATTTAAGTTCGGACTGCAACGACACATCATCTGGGAGGAAGAAATCCTCTTCCCGCTCTTTGAGCAAAAGACCGGTCTTGTGCACGGCGGACCGACAGAAGTCATGCGCCGAGAGCACCGGCTCATCGGCAAATATCTCGAAGATATTCACGAGAAAGTCAAAGCACAGAACCCTGACAGCGATGACGATGAACTTATGCTCCTCTATACCCTCCTGGCGCATAACCAGAAAGAAGAACAGATCCTCTACCCGGCGATCGACAGAGCCATCACAGAACCTGAACGGGGGAATGTTTTCTCCACGATGAAGAATATGCCGGAAGAGCGGTACAGTTACTGTTGTACACCGGAAAACCGGAAGAAGTAAACTCCGCTCAATGTTGAATTACATTTGAAAAGATTTTTCACGATAGATACACTGTGCCATGTCCGAAAAGTATTCCGTTCAAATACCCGATATTGAGTTCTGGAAGAACCTTGTCCCCTGCCAGATCGGATGTCCGATTCACACCGATGCCGGGCGGTACGTTCAGTTGATCGCCGAGCAAAAGTACAAAGACGCATACCTCACTGCGCGCTCACCCAATCCTTTTGCGAGCGTGTGTGGTCGTGTTTGCGCTGCCCCGTGCGAAGACTGGTGCCGGCGCGGAAAGATCGACGCACCGGTGAGCATCCGCGCGCTCAAGCGGTTTGTCACGGAAAAATACGGGGTGGAATCTCTCGAGCCTGATACGCTGGACATCCTGTTCCAAGGGGGCAACGAATCGGGGAACAAATGGCCCGGGCATCTTCCTGTTCAGGTTGAATCCCGAAGAATCATCGTCAAAGACAAACGAGTCGCGGTTATCGGTTCCGGTCCGGCCGGGCTTTCGTGCGCGCATGATCTTGCACTCATGGGCTACAAGGTGACTGTCTTCGAATCAACGGGAATTGCAGGTGGCATGCTGCGGCACGGTATTCCGGAGTATCGCCTTTCCCGCAGTCTGATCGATAAAGAGATCGATAAGATTTCCTTCCTTGGGGTTGAGATTCGTTATCATTCGCCCTTGACTGAAAATTTCGGGATCAAGGAACTGAAAGCTCAAGGGTTTGGAGGAGTGTTTGTCTCCGTAGGCACGCAGAAAGGACGCGACCTCAATGTCGAAGGATCCAATCTCGACGGGGTCATCAAGGCGATTGATTACCTCATCAACATCAACAATGGTTATCGGGTAAATCTTGGCAGAAAGGTGTTGGTTATCGGAGGCGGATTCGTCGCGTTCGATGCAGCGCGTACCGCGATTCGCGGTGAGCGGGAAGCCTCGGATATACATGCAGCAGTGGACGCGGCACGCACGGCGAAACGAGGCGGCGCCACCGAAGTCCACGTCGCAAGCCTCGAATCGTTCGAAGAAATGCCCGTTCTCCGCACCGCACAGGGTCATGAGGAGTTCGAAGAGGCGAAAAAAGAAGGCATCGTCTTCCACCCTCAACGTGGACCGAAACGATTCATCGGCGAGGCGGGAAAATTGAAAGGGATCGAGTTTATCGGCGTCAAGCGAACGTACGACGAACTTGGACGGTTCAATCCCCAATATGATGAACACCTCTCGGAAATATTCGACGCAGATACGGTTATTGTGGCTATCGGACAACAAACGGATCTTTCGTTCATCAAGCCCGCTGACGGGATCGAAACGACGCCGGGCGGACTGATCAAGATACGACCTGAAACCCTTGCGACAACAGCCGCAGGCGTTTATGCCGGAGGCGATGTTGCCTTCGGTCCCCGTAATATTATCGACGCAGTCGCGAACGGCAAGAAAGCGGCTCTCTCGATCGATGAATACCTCCGGGGACAAAAACCCGAGACATTCTACAACCTGGATATCCACAAAATTCAAACCCGGCGATTTACGAGACCTGAAGACTATGAGCAGCATCCGCGGGAAGCGCCGCCGACAATAGACCTGAACCGGCGGACGGGGATTTCGGAAGTTGAGACCGGATACACGGAGGAGCAGGCCCGACATCAGGCGGAGCGCTGTCTGCACTGCCACGTGCAGACCATTTACGATGCCGATAAATGTGTGATGTGCAATCGCTGTGTCGATATATGCCCGGAATACTGTTTGAAACTCGTTCCGCTCGAACAGCTCGAAGTTGACGGTCAGACAAAATCACAACTCATCGGGCAATACGGACTCGATCCGTTTCAACCCGCATCAGCAATGCTTAAGGATGAAGAAACCTGCATCAGGTGCGGGCTGTGTGCTCTGCGCTGCCCGACAGATGCGATGACGATGGAAGTGTTTTACTACGAGCAAAAAGAAGTCGTATGATTGTCACTGATTTCACAGAAACAAACGCAGATTACAGATTACGCGGATTCTTCACTGGAGTTGATGCCGTATGAAGCTTTTTAATAAAAATACTGCAACAGAAACTACGAAGAAAGAGCCTGGATTACACGTGATTTCGAGACGATCATTCTTTCAAAGACTCGGTCTTGGCGCGTTGCTGACAGGCATGGCAGGGTTTGCATTTCAATCGTTTCGCTCACTCGTGCCGAATGTCCTCTATGAACCGGCGTTGAGATTCAAGGTCGGTTCGCCGTTGAGCCTCGCCGAAGGGATGACGTTCCTGGAAGACCGGCGTCTGTATATTTTCAAAGAGGGAAAGTCGTTCTATGCGATTTCGGGCGCCTGCACACATCTCGGCTGCACGGTGAAGTACACGAAGCTGAATCAACCCAAACGGGTCGATATCAACGGCGAAAAGAAGGATGTGAAGTTCGAGTTCCACTGTCCTTGTCATGGATCGAAATTTTATGCCGATGGAACAAATTATGCGGGTCCCGCGCCGCGCCCCCTTCACTGGTACAAACTCGAAGTCGCTCCTGAAGACGGGCAATTGGTTGTCAATATGAATGAAGAAGTTGAACAGAATTTTCGACTCACCGTGTAACTCGAATGGAGTGGGCATGTCAATTGTAACCGCGGCAAAACATATTTACAACAAACTCATCTGGACATGGAGTCCCGGCAGCGACAAAGAAGCCGGGGATGCCATCGTAAAAAACCTCCTTTTGCATTGGTTCCCCAACAAGATCACGAAAGGGAGCCTTTCATGGAAATATTCGATGTGGCTGGGGACAATCTCCTTTGTGCTGTTCATGATTCTCGTGGTCACCGGCCTCGTTCTGATGTTCCTCTACGTCCCTTCGGTCGAGCGCGCCTACACCTCCGTGAAGGATATAGAATATGTCGTCTCATTCGGGTGGCTGCTACGGGGGATGCACCGGATTGCCGCTCATTTGATGGTTGCCGCCGTTTTCCTGCACATGGTAAGAGTGTTCCTGACAGGAGGATTCAAGAACGGAAGCGCGGCTGGTGCAAACCGTCCCTTGAACTGGATCGTTGGAATTGTCCTGCTCGTCGTCACGCTGCTCCTGTCGTTCACAGGCTATCTCCTCCCCTGGGATCAGCTTGCGTATTGGGCTATTACCGTCGGAACAAACATCGCGAGTGCTGCACCCCTCGTTGGAAATTGGTTGCGCTTTTTCCTCCTTGGAGGGAGTTTCATCGACCAGAATGCTCTTATCAGATTCTATGTGCTGCACGTATTCTTCCTCCCGGTGATCGTCCTGTTCCTCTTTTCCTACCACATGTGGCGGATACGAAAAGACGGCGGTCTCGCCGTGGTCGATCATGAAGCGCTTGAGCAGAAGCCGGAGAAGATAGCGCCGGTGAAATCCAAAACGTATTCACTCCTCGGCATCACGAATGGCGCAACCGTCCACGTCCGGACGACAATGGTGGATGAAGAGAAAAATTCAGTCCCGTCGGCCCCGAATCTTACGCGACGCATCTGGCTTGTGACGCTCCTGACGTTCATCGGTGTCACTGTATTGACGTTTATGTTCCGTGCACCGCTCGAAGCGCCTGCAAATCCAGCAGTCACCCCAAATCCCGCGAAGGCGCCCTGGTACTTCCTCTGGCTCCAGGAGATCGTCACCGATACGACAATCAAGCTGGGTTCATTCACGGTCAACGGCGCGCTTGTGGGCGGAATATTCCTCCCCGGGATCCTTCTGGTGCTCGCAATGTGGTGGCCCTATCGTGACCGTTCGGGCATCAATGCCGTCGGGGTCTGGTTCGCACCGGAGAGGAAGCGGCAGAACATGATCTTCATCGGAATTTGCATGCTGGTGGTCATCTTCACCATCATCGGCACGTATTTGCGGGGGCCGTTCTGGAACTTCTATTGGCCGTGGGAGCAGTGGCCCGAAACGCCGGTGAGATTTTAGAGGCGTGGGATATGAGATGTGAGCAAAACAACTTCCTGAAAACGTTGCTATGAATCATAAGACGATAAGAGAGAAACTTGGGTTCGTTAAGAAAGATCAAATCATCGTGAGTGGGGCGGGCATTTTCGTCCTTCTGCTCGCAGGATTTGTCTATTACGATTATCTGAACCCCGAATGGAAAGGTTACCAGGCAGATTTTAAAGATCTGGTGTCCGAAAAATTCGGCGAAGACCGCGCGACCACGATTCCTTCCGGACTCCAGCAGGTATATATGAAGGAGCTGGGAATTGCCGATCGCTGTGTTACCTGCCATCAAGCTGTGGAGTGGAAAGGATTGGAGACTTCAGAAGAACCGTTCCGGACGCATTCGAAAGAAATTCTCGCCAGCCATCCCATTGGGAAATTCGGATGTACGTCGTGTCACGGGGGGCAGAGTTATGCGACAGACGTCGATGCGGCACACGGGTTGATCCCCGACTGGGAAGACCCCGTGCTCGGCCAGGAACTTGGAACGTTCTACTCCGTTTCCAGGAGAGAAGCCCTCATGCAAATGAAATGTAATTCATGCCACCGGTACGATAAAGAAACTAGAGGCGCCGATTATATCAACCGGGCAAAGAAGTTCGTGACGGAAAAAGGTTGCCGCGCCTGTCATGTCATCAACGGACGGGGAGGAACGGTCGGACCGGATCTTACATGGGAAGGAGACAAATCGCCCGAACAGTTTAACTACGAGCGCATCAAGGGACTGCATTCGGAGTTTACCTGGCACGTCGCGCATCTCAAGAACCCGAAAGATCTGGTTCCGGAAAGCGTGATGCCGAACTTTAATTTTTCGAGCCCGGATGCTCAGGGACTCGCCTTGCTCGTGATGAGCTGGAAAAAGGCAAATATTCCGGTAAGCTATCTCCCGGGCAACAACTTCAAAGACGTGCCGTCGAAAGAGGAACTGGAGAAAGAGGAACGGATGAAAACCGGACCCGGTGCATTTTTCGTAAAGAAGAACTGCTTTGTGTGTCACTCGGTTTCCACGCTTGGCGTGGACGCGGCGTCACAAATCGGTCCCGACCTCTCCGTTGCGGTTGAGGACGTGCAATCGAGGTTTGGCAGGACGCTGGATGATTTTCTTGCCAAGCCGACCGGCACGATGAGCGTCGTGCTCTCGACGATGATCATCTTGACGGAGGAAGAACGGAAAGAGGCGATCGAGAAGCTGCACCATGCGTATGAGCTCAAGCAACAGGAAATCAAACGGCTACAAGGAGGAAATAAGAAATGAATACAAAGACAACTAGGATAAAATTCACTGGACCATTACAAATATCATAAGGAGTCACAACCATGAAAATCAAATTCGCATTGCTGATCCTGCTTGCGGTTGCAACAGTGATCCTTGTCAGCTGCGGCGGCGAGAAACGAGGGCGTGGAGGCCGTCCCGAGGCGCGATCCGATGTCCAGGAGGCCGCGATGAAGACATACGTGGCGCCGGGAGATATGGATAAATATTATGCGTTCAAATCCGGCGGGCACTCCGGGCAGGTGTACATCTATGGCATTCCATCGATGCGCCACCTGGCCACCGTCCCGGTGTTCACTCCCTATCCTGCCACCGGGTATGGGTTCGATAAGGATTCGAAAGAAATGCTCGGTGGATTTACCTGGGGCGACGCACACCATCCTTCATTAAGTGAAACGAACGGTGACTATGATGGACGCTGGCTGTTCATCTCCGACAATGCCAACAACAGGATGGCCCGTATCGATTTGCGCGACTTCAAGACAAAGCAAATACTGGGACCGATCCCGAACGTCTCGGGCAACCACTGCTCATCGTTCGTTACGGAGAATACAGAGTATGTGCTTGCCGGTTCACGCTTTTCGGTTCCTCTCCCGAAAGGAACATACGAGAAGATTGAGGATTACGCGACAAAGTACAAGGGAATCGTCGCCGGTATTGCCGTCGACAAGCAAACCGGAACCATGTCTCTCGGCTGGGAAGTGCTGATGCCGCCGTTCGATTATGATTTAGGGGACGCGGGAAAAGGTCCGAGCAAGGATTGGGGATTCTGGACATGCTATAACAGCGAGCGCGCAACAGGGAAGTTGGAAGTTACATCAACTCAGAAAGATCGTGATTATGTCGCCGCGGTCAACTGGCCCTCGGCGGAGCAGGCGATCAGGGATGGCAAGTTCAAAACGATCGGCGGCGTGAAAGTCATCGATCCAAAGGATGCCGAGGGGGTTGTCTATCTCCTCCCGGCTGCGAAATCTCCTCACGGCGTCGATGTGAGTCCGGACGGAAAATATATAGTCGCCAGCGGAAAGCTCCAGAGCATTACGACCGTCTTTAACATCGAAAAAATGTTGACGGCGATTCAGAAGAAAGATTTCACCGGCAACGAAGATGGAATCCCGGTTCTCAACTATGATGCAGTCAAGGATGCGGAAGTGAACGTCGGTCTTGGTCCGCTTCATACACAGTTCGATGACAAGGGATATGCTTACACGTCGCTCTTTGTCGAGAGCGCTATTGCAAAGTGGAAGCTCGGCACATGGGAAGTCGTTGACAAGATACCGGTCTCCTACAATATCGGTCACCTCTGCGCTTCCGAAGGCGATACCAGGCATCCCACCGGCGAATACCTCATCGCATTGAACAAGCTTTCGCACGGGCGCCATCTGAGCGTCGGCCCTTCACAGCCGGAATCGTCACAGCTCATCGATATCAGCGGTGAAAAGATGTCGCTCCTGTACGATGCCTTCACGGAGCCGGAACCGCACTATGCGCAGATGATCAAGGCGGACAAACTCAAACCTATCGAAGTCTATCCGAAGGAAGAGAACAAGAGTGCCGAAGCAATCTGGGACGTCAAGGATGCGAAAGTTGCGCGCAACGGCAAGAACGTTGAAGTGCATATGATGGCCCAGCGATCAAACTTCGAGCCGAATACGGTGGAAGTGAACAAGGGCGATCATGTGACAATCTACCTGACGAACATCGAGCAGACTACCGATGAGCTTCATGGATTCGGATTGAACGAATACAACATCAACGTTGTCGTCGATCCGGGAGAGACGAAGACCATTGATTTTGTCGCCGACAAAGCAGGCGTGTATCCGTTCTACTGCACGAACTTCTGCTCGGCGCTGCATCAGGAGATGCAAGGATATCTGCTCGTCAAGGGCAGCGGGGGAAAAGACGTCGCAGTGAAATAACCACTTACGGAAGAAGGGCAAGGATGCAAAAGTTCTTGATGGCTGAAACAAGATTTTTTGAGACGCCGATCGATTTACGCAGCAGGGTGTTGATACTTCTCGCAGCGTTACTGCTTGTTCCGGCGTTCTTCTATCCATTATGGAACATGACGCTGTTCTCCAACCAATTTCCGGATGGACTGGTCCTGAATATTTATTCGTCCAAACTGGAAGGCGGGAAAACACCAAACCGGGACGATCTCAAGGAGATCAACTCGCTCAATCATTACATCGGCATGCGGGCGCTGAAGGAGGATGATTTCACGGAGTTCAAATGGATTCCGTTCGTGATCGGCGGCACAATCCTCCTCGCCTTGAGGGTGATTGTACTCGGTAAGATGTCAAAACTCGTCGACCTGTTTGTCCTGTTCACCTATTTCGGGGTATTCTCCCTCTGGAGTTTTTATCACAAGCTGTATCTCTACGGGCACGAGCTTGATCCAACCGCCGCCGTGAAGGTGCCTCCCTTCACCCCTCCGATGTTCGGGCACACGACGATGGCGAATTTTGAGGTATACAGCTATCCCGAGGTCGGCTCGTACTTCATGGCAAGCATGCCGCTGCTGTTACTGGCAGCAATCTGGCTATCAAGAAAAACCTGGATGAAGGAACGGAAGGCTGCCGGTGGGTAACAGACTCAACAAAGTGCTCTGCGCGATGGGTTTGGTGCTTAGTCTTTCGCATGGAATTCTTCGTTCACAAGGCCAGTCGCTCCAGTCGCGCATTGACATTGCCAGACCGGGCGATACTCTCACAGTGCAGAAGGGAGTTTACAACGGCAACCTGAGTATCACCAAACGGCTGATACTCACCGGTATCGGTCACCCGGTCATCCGCGGCGATGGGTCAGGAAGCGTCATCACGATTCTGGCGGATTCGTGCGTCATCCGTGGATTCAACATCGAGCATGGCGGGAAGATGCTTGTGAACGAGGACGCGGGTATTCTTGTAAAATCCCGGGGGAATCGCCTCGAGGAAAACGCGGTACGGGACGTTCTCTTCGGCATGTATTTTTTTCATGCCGACAACAACATTGCGCGGAACAATCTCATCTCGGGAAGAAAAGAGCTCGGGCTGGGCGAACGGGGAAGCGGCATTCACATCTGGAACTCGCACGCCAACATATTCGTCAAGAATGCCATAACCGACGTGCGCGACGGCTTCTACATCCAGAATGCGAATAGAATGCTCATCGAAGACAACGAAGTGTGGGGTGTGCGGTACGGATTGCACTATATGTATGCCGACTCCAACACTTTTATCGGCAATAAATTCCATGACAATGTCGCGGGCGCAGCCATCATGTACTCGAAGAACATCCTCATGCGGCGTAACCTGTTCACGCACAATCGGGGGTTTTCCTCCTTCGGCATCCTGCTTCAGGATTGCCATCACTCTCTGGCAGATTCCAATATCATCGGCGATAACGTAACCGGATTATTCTTCGAGGCATCCACCGACAATCTCTTCCGCCATAACGTTATCGCACAGAATGACGACGCGCTGCAGATGTTCCAGAATTCCACCAACAATACGATCACGGAAAACAATTTTATCGATAACCTGAACCCGCTGGTACTTGTGGGAAAACGGACCGACACACGCTGGAGCTCCAACGGAAAGGGGAATTATTGGAGCTCATACGATGGGTATGACCTCGACGGGGATGGCGCCGGCGATGTCCCGATGAAGATCCAGAATGCCTTCCAGTACCTTGAAGGAAGAAACACGAACGTCCGGCTGTATCTCTATAGTCCGGTCTCGCAGGCGGTCGCCGCCGCAACAACTGCATTCCCGATTATCGACATCAATCAGGAAACGGACGAACACCCGCTGATGAAACCGGTCGAGCTGCAATCGCTCGCACACATCATTGCCGGGCGCCGGCCGGGCATCGATGAGGGCGTCTCATTGCAATCGCTCGCTTCCATCCGGGTAGCCGGTCCGATGACAGGTTTTCTTATCGGCCTCATTCTGGTAATTCGCACATTACGAAAAGGTATCGCATGATACAGGTGGAACATTTCACGAAAAAGTTCGGATCGTTCATTGCCGCGGAAAATATATCCTTTGAAGTGAAAGAGGGAGAGGTGTTCGCACTTCTCGGTCCGAACGGAAGCGGTAAGACGACCACGATGAAGGCGATCGCCGGGCTCAATATCCCCACGTCCGGTCGAGTTCTTATCAACGGCGTGGATGCACACCAGGGACCAAAAGGGGCCAGAAATTTTCTCAGCTACCTGCCGCAGCGGGTTGTGTTTCCGGAGAACCTGACGGCACGGGAAGTGATGCGCTTCTACGGCCGCCTTCGCAATCTCCCGGTCGCGGCAGCCGATGATGCGCTCGCGAAAGCAGGGTTCAACGCCAGCCCGCCGAACGGGCAGCGTTGCTCCGATAAGCTGGTGAGCGAATTCTCAGGCGGGATGATTCAGCGACTCGGATTGGCGGTAGTTGCGCTTCCTAATGCGCCGATTCTGTTGCTCGATGAGCCAACGGCAAATCTCGATCCTCAGGGGGTCAAGCATTTCCGGGAATTTATCCTGGAACAAAAGGAACAACGCAAGACTATCATCTTCTCGACCCACCTCCTGCAGGAAGCAGAACAACTGGCCGACCGCGTCGGTGTTTTCGTGGGAGGAAAATTTGTCGCACAAGAATCCGTTGAGAATCTTCGCCGTGTGTATCGGGCGACGGGGGGAAGTATAGAGGACATGTATTTACAGTATGTCGGAGAAAGGAAGCATGAGAATGGTTAAGTGTCCGCCGGAGCTCCGCCGCAGGCGGACGCCTTTGGCGAAGTTAGTTGGTGAGTGGTTAATTGTGTTCATATTCGTGAGCTTTGCCGGGTGTGGATCATCGGAAATTAAGCCGGTGGATGTTTTTCCAGAGGATAACTGCTCGAATTGCCGCATGGCGATTTCTGATCAATCTTTCGCATCTGAAATCATCACAACTCAGAACGAGATCCTTAAATTTGACGATATCGGGTGCCTGGAACAATACCGGCAACAGTCCGACGAACTCGACATCGCCGCGACATTCCTTATGACCTATGAATCGAAACAGTGGCTGCCTCTCGAGAAAAGTTTCATCGTGAAGACAGGCATCAAGACTCCCATGGGCTCCGGGAAGGTTGCGTTCGCCGATTCACTCAAAGCAACAGAGTGTTCTTTGAAATATCCTGTAACGGCAATGACGAGCAGCGGTCATGGCTGTTGCCTGAAGGAGAGCGATTGACATGAGCATGAACACCGTAATGACCATTGCCCGACAGGAACTCATCGTCAACATCCGCAACAAATGGACAATCATCTTTGCTGTCATCTTCGGGGCGTTGGTTGTTGCTATTTCCTACTTCGGAATCATGGCAGAAGGATTCTCCGGGATGCAGAATTTTACCCGCACCTCTGCGAGCATGTTGAACCTCGTCCTCTACATAGTTCCCCTCGTCGCATTGACGATGGGGACGCTGAGCTTCACAGGCGACAAAGGATCGACGGAATTGCTTTTTTCGCAGCCGATCTCACGGGCCGAAGTGCTGTGCGGAAAACTCCTCGGCGTATTTTCTTCGATGGCGCTGTCTACACTCGGGGGGTTCACCGTCGCCGGCGCAATCATCGTCGGCAACACCGGCACGGATGGTCTCCCGCAATATGTATCGTTCGTGCTTCTCTCCCTCGTGCTCTCGATGGTCTTTCTGAGCATCGCCGTGCTCGTAGCGACATGCAGCCGCCGGAAGTCAAAAGCGTTCGGCATCTCGCTGTTCCTGTGGTTCTTCTTTGTCCTGTTCTATGATTTGCTCGCGCTCGGCGGGACGCTGCTGCTCAAGGGACAATCATCAAATTATTTCTTGTTCCTCTCGCTGTTCGGAAACCCGGTCGATATGGTGCGGGTCGCATCGTTGATTCTCCTCGACAACGTTACCATCTTCGGAGCCGCAGGAGCAGCCCTGCTAAGGTTCCTCGGCGGGGAGACATTGAGTATTGTCCTTCTCGTTGGAATGCTCTTGCTCTGGACGGTGATCCCGCTCTTCACCGCACAACGGATGTTAAAGGGACAGGATATTTAGCCGTCATGAATGAAAAA
>DASYTP010000010.1:0-7283 GCA_036002145.1 Bacteroidota bacterium
CTTCAACGTTTGATGGCCGGTTGCTCTCCGAAGCGGGGGCAGAAATTGTCTTTTCGTTTTCTTGTACGATCGGGATTTCTTTCCTCGGCATCCTGCCTGAACGAAAGATTGAGTAGTATGAAACAACTCCGACGACGACGAGTGTCACGAGCGAATAGGCAAAGACCGGGATGCGTTTCGGCAACAGCAGTTCTTTCCATCTGCCGGGCATCGCGCTCTTTTTACCTTCTTCCGCGATACGTCTCTGCAGCCGCTGCTCAAAATCCGCAGACGCCTCTACCTTCGGCAAGCGCTTCAGCAGCTTGCGAACGGGATGCGGGTCGTCGTTATGTTGTTCAGGGTCGGTCAAGGATAATTATGATGGTTCGAGATTCGGGTTTCGAGATTCAAGATTCGAGATGCTGGTTAAAGGTTTCTGGTTTCTGACTACTTCTTACTGAGTACTGGCATACAAATAACTAATAACTGATAACTGATATCTAATATCTAATATCTGCCATCTTCTACCCCTCTTCCTTTAAGCCTTTCAACAATTCCTGAAGCTGGGCGCGGCCGCGGTTCAAACGAGATTTTACGGTCCCGATATTCAGCCCCGTAATCGCACAGATCTCTTCGTACGTCAACTCCTGCACATCACAGAGAACGACGACCTCGCGGTATTTCGGTGAGATCGAGTTCAACGCCTGCTCGATGATTTCCTGTTTCAGCGAGCTGTCGGCGACCGCATCGGCGGCGTACCGGACGTCGGGTATTTCCATCATTCTCTCCTCTCCTTCATCCCTCTCACGCGTGAGGGAGAAGATTGCATGGCGCTTCCGTCGCCTCAGCTGTGTTTTCGCGAGATTCGCCGCGATCGTGTATAACCACGTCGAGAATTTCGCCACCGGTCTGTAGGAATCCTTATTCCTGTAGAGCCGGATAAAAGTCTCCTGGGCAACATCATCAGCTTCATCGTAATCTCCAAGAAAGCGATATGCAAAATTCACAAGCTGATGTTTATATCGTTCAACAAGAAGGTTGAACGCATCAAGTCTTCCTTCCTGAAACGCCGCGATCAGCTCTTCATCGGACCGGGTTGCCTTCTGCCGATCGTGCATACCGTTATGGATTTAACCGGTGAGGGGGTACGAATGTTCCCTTTGCGATAGATTTTGCCGAAAAGTGCCCCATCATGCCGCCATTTCAGCAACATCAGGCCGGACAATGTGATATAATAATAAGGTCATAATAAGCTTCGCATCACCGTCAGACGTCTTCAACCGCTCGTCCGCCCTTCGCAAGAAGGTGAAGCAGCGTTCGATCTCAGAATCGGAGAACTTCCCTGCCGCGCGCTTTTCGGCCTCCAGAAAGTAAGCTGCCTTCGGCGAAATCTTGAGAACGCCGGCTATCGCCTGGTCCGACATCCCCCGCGCGACGCAATCCCGGAGGACCCACAACTTTTGAACGTAACGCGTCAACATCACAATGATACCGATCGGCTGTTCTCCGGCATCGAGCATGTGTTCCAGAATTTCCAACGCCCGGGTGGCGTTTCTTGCCCCCACGGCATTCTGGAGCTCGAATACGTTGAATTGTCTCGACACCCCGACGAGGGCACTGATGTCTCCGACCTCGATGGAGGCTCTCTCACCCACGTAGATCATCAGTTTGTCGATTTCATTTTGAATCTCTCTCAGAGATCTGCCGACATAACTTTGCATGAGCTGGCATGCCTCGACCGATATGCTCTTGCCGAGACGCGTGACTCTCTTGTTGATCCACCGGGGAATGTCGCTGTCATACAGCTGTTTGAATTCAACCGCAACCCCCTTCTCTTTGACGGACTTGTAAAACTTGAGTCGAAAATCAGGCTTCGCAGCGACCAGCACGAGAGATGTTGAGGGGGATGGCCGATCGAGATAGGGAATCAACGAATCCTTGTTCGCAAGCTTGTCAAACTCACGGACGACCACAACCCGGCGCTCCGCCATCATCGGGAACGTGGAGGCTAACGACGCAACCCGTGTGCCTTCGATCTCGTTTCCGTAGACGATATCAAGGTTGAAACTCCCGGTTGCCTCATCGACTGCCGCGTTAATGAGTTGCTGCAGCGTCTCCTCCAGGAGGAGTTCCTCTTCGCCGTAAAGAAGATAGATTGGTGCGAAGTCCTTCTTCTCGATCGCACGCTCCAGCACAAGCGGAGAGGTGGATTCATTTTTCATAGCGAGAACTCTTCCCGTCAAAAAATGCCGGCGGCCGCTTCCGGGGCCGCCGTGATTCGCAAATGGTTCTACTTCTTCACACGTATGTTTTTCACCATCACGTCTTGCTTCGGCCTCCCGTCGGTTGGCCCCATCTGTCCCGGAATGATCTCCACCTGGCCGATCTTTTCGACGACGTCCATTCCTTTGACGACTTTCCCAAAGATCGTGTAATTATGCGGCAGACCGACATCCTTCAAACAGACGAAGAACTGACTCGAATTTGTGTTCGGGCCGCGGTTCGCCATTGCCACAACGCCCTTCTTATATCCTTCTTTGGAACTCGGCGTCTTCGGATCCAGTTCATCCGCGAAATCCTTTCCCCAGAGGCTGCTGCCGCCGGTGCCCCATTGTTCGGCGAGCGCGGGATCTTTCGATTTGTCATCCCCCGTTTGGATAACGAATCCTTTGGAAACCCGATGAACCCGCATGCCGTCGAAGTATTTCTTCTTGGTGAGCCCGAGGAAGTTTTCGACGGTCTTCGGGGCGTCGCTCGCATAAAGCTCGATTTCGAATTGTCCCATCGATGTTTCCACGACCGCAATGTCCTTTCCTTTCATCTGGATCATTTTCTTTTTTTCCTCCTTAGGTTTATCGGCAGGTGGTTTTGATGGAATTGTGTCTTGAGCGAACAAGCTCATCGTTGAGAGAAGCACCATCGCGAGAGCGGCAATGGATAGAGAAAGATTCTTCATATGAACTCCTTGGAATAGTGAATGGATGTGACGGTTTGTTTTCAAAAGTAATACATGAGGCCGAATTTCAGGCCGAGACTAAAAAAATTCATGCTTGCGTCCTTGTCCTTATTCAGGATATGCAGCTTCGAACCATCCGCGGCCTTAAACTCGCCGGCAATGTCATCCCGCATGTCTATCACAACTGCGCCGGAGAGATGGTCGTCAAACGAAACGTTCGATTCAGCCTCGAGCTTTAGCCCGATACCGCTCGATGTGTACCTCTGCTCGCCTGGCACATACTCCTCGGTAAACGTTGCAACATGGTAACCGGCGCCGCCGCCGAACTTCACGGTGTATCCGTGCTCAATGATCAGGTACTGCACGATCGCCGTCGGCATCAAAACGCCGAATGAAAAGATGACGTCCGGCGCGGAGGACTGCGGAATATTGTACGATCTCAACAAATACGCAAATTCCAGTTTCAAGCCGATCTCTTCACCAATCCTGAATTGAGGTGCGCAATAGAACTCGATCGCAACCGTGAAATCGTCTTGACGGCCATACTGGAACGAGCGTTCGTTAATGTAGTCGGCGACATCCGTCACGCTCACGAGGGAGACGCCCATACCTGCGCCGAGTCCGAGCCACGATCCGGAAGAAAGGGCCGAATCCGGCTGTCCGGAGGCGACGGTCGCTGTGCAACCGATGACCAGCGCGAAGTATACTCCATTACGAATCACCCGTCGCTTCCCCGTTAACCTGCGCCGACGAGGATTCCTCTTTCATCAGGTCGACGAGGTGGAGCTTGTCGTGCAGCACGAAATACATGCCGAGAATGGAGGTCGTCAAGTAGCCGAGCGCATGCGTTACAACGGCGTAGCTTCGCGCGAGTTCATCGTCGACGCCATAGAGTTTCGTGAGCGCCTGAACGGTGAAGTAATGATACGGTCCCGTCGCGCCGGGGGTCGGCGCCATATAGCCGATGCTCGAGATCCCCTGCAGAACCACCGCGGAGCGAATATCGAGCGCATATTTCTGCTCCAACCCGAAGGCATAGAACGGCACCAGCATCATGATTATATACAATCCCCAGACCAGGATGCTCAGGATAGCGATGATGAAATAATTCTTCGGTTCTTTGAGGAAGAGGAACCCGTCGAGGAACGAATGCACCACCCGTTCGATGAACTTCGCCCGCCTGGGCGAAAAATGCCTGGTAACAAAATTCAGCAGCCAGACGACGACGTCACGGCGGAGCATGAGGAATGTGAGGATCGCGATCCCGGCGACGGTCACCACACTGATCCAGATACCGGTCTCCTCAAGCCAGGGGAACACCTGCGTAAGCGGCCCGGAATAGACGAGCGGGATCATTGCAATCATGAGCAGGAAGGACACCATGTCGAAAATGCGCTCCACAAGCAACGTGCCGAGCGCCGAACTCCGGGAAATGCGCTCCAGCCTCCCGATTGCATATGGCCGCACAATCTCACCGACCTTCGGAAGAATGTTATTGACGAGATATCCGACGGACATCGCGGAGAAGAGATTCCTGAATTTCAAATCTTTCTTGACCGGCCTGAGGAGGTACTCCCAGCGCCATGCCCGGCAAATGTGGCTTAAGAGGAGCGGAGGAATCATTGCCAGCGCCCACCAATAGTTAGCGTGAGAGAGAATAGTCCACAACGCCTGAAAGTCCGTTCCCTTGAATGCGAAGTAGAGGAACCCGAGCGTGAGAGCGATGCTGAAGACGTATTTGAACGAATTGCTCAGAATTCGCTTCATGGCAGGAGGCGGCGTAGTGTCGAGATCATCCTCAACGCACGTCGATTATCTCGACTCCGTCGGGGACGGGGAACGTAAACGGGGAATCGTCGAGGCCGGTATTAATCTTGATGGTGTCGATGAGATAGGTCGCCAGGTTGTCGCTGAGATCGAATACCTGGATTTTTTTCATCAGCCGGTCGCTGTCGACCCACACCTTCATCCACTGCACACTCGACCGGGGATCGACGGGTATCAGCTTGAGAATCGACGTCTCTTGTCCCTGGACCTTCTCTTCGCCGAGAAGACTTACCGAGTAATGCCGCGGCACGTCGACGAGGATTTTATCGGGGGAAAACGATTGAGGCCCTTCCTTGTACTTGTCGATGAAGACCTGGTTGTAACTTTTTGTAAACCTCCAGACGGACTTGCCGTCCGTAACGATCGTCTCGTCTTCGAGCTCGATGCGATACTTGTTGCCTTTCTTCATCAACAACTTGCCCGAAAACGAGTGCTCGGCTTTGGTCACGCCGAAGACGATCTGGCGGGTAAACGTCACCGAAGCATCCTTGATACCGTCATACTTCTTCTCGATTTGCTTCAGCAGTGACTCGGCATCATCACCCGGAAATGCATGAGCGGGCGCGAACAGGGCGCCGAGCATAATGATCGTTACGATCCTGGCGAACAATTTCTTCGGATTCACGATAGTGTCTCCAAGATCCTGTCGAGCTGGTCGTCGCTGTCAACCAGCACAAGGCGCGCTTTACTACCGTCGAATGGACCGACAATGCCCGCAGCTTCAAGCTCATCTACCAGGCGTGCCGCCCGCGAATATCCGACTTTTAGCCGGCGCTGCAGCAGGGAAACAGAACCCTGTTGGTGGCGCACGATGAGCCGCGCGGCTTCCTCAAAAAAATCGTCTCGCGAGTCGGAAGCTCCCCTCATGGATCCCCTCTTTTGTTCAAGGATCGAAGGAAGCTGGAAAGGCTTGCTATAGCCCTGTTGCTTTGCAATATGTTCGGTGATGCGCTCGACTTCGTCCGAGGAAATGAACGCGTTCTGGAGGCGCACAGGTTTCGGACTGCCGGCCGGCAGGTAGAGCATGTCGCCGCTCCCGAGCAGCTGTTCGGCGCCGTTCATGTCGAGAATCGTCCGTGAGTCTGTTTTCGAGGCGACCTGGTACGCGATACGGGCGGGGAAATTCGCCTTAATGACCCCCGTGATGACGTCGACGGAAGGACGCTGTGTCGCGAGCACGAGATGTATGCCGACAGCTCGCGCAAGCTGTGCGAGGCGGGCGATCGGCTCCTCGACTTCCCGTGCAGCAGTCATCATCAGGTCGGCCAGCTCGTCGATGACGACGACGAGATACGGCATGTTCCGGTGCTTCACCGTTTCCGTATCCTTGAACCTCCCCCCTTTGAATCGCTCGTTGTAGTCCTGGATGTTCCTCACCCCGGCAGCGGCGAGGCAGTCATACCGCTTCTCCATCTCAAGCTCGACACTTTTCAGAACATTGACGGCATTTTCCGGCGTCGTGATGATCTCCTCGTCGATATCCGGAGAAACTGCAAGGAAGTGATGCTTCAACCGGGCATAGTACGTAAGCTCAATCTTTTTGGGATCGATGATGACAAATTTTATCTCCGACGGGTGTAAACGGAATAAGAGGCTCGCGAGGATGGTGTTGATGCCGACGCTCTTCCCTGAACCGGTCGATCCCGCGATCAATACGTGAGGCATCTTTGCAAGATCATCGGTTAACACTTCGCCGGAAATTGCCTTGCCAAGCGCGACGGGGAGTGCGGCTTTCGACTCGCGAAACTTGGATGAATTTATGACGCTTCGAAGATGAACGATCGAGGGATTCCTGTTCGGTATTTCCACTCCGACGGCGCTCTTGCCTGGAATCGGCGCCATGATCCGAATCCCTTTGGCGGCAAGGACGAGAGCGAGATCGTCGGCGAGGCTCGTGATCCGGCTGATTTTCACTCCCGATGCCGGCACCAGCTCGTAGAGAGTGACCACCGGACCGGGCGTCACGCTGACGGTTTCAATCTCGACTCCGAAATTGGCGAGCTTTGAGCGCACGAGCTCCGCGTTCGCTTTAAGCTCCTCGTCCGGTATCGTATCCACGTTTCGCGGCGTATCGAGCAGGTCGACTGAAGGAGCGACGTAATCAATTTCCTCCTGTTCGTCCTGCACAGGTTGAGGCGTCACCGCTCCCTCTACGGGCCCCTGCTGAATGTCGTGGAGCGGCGGTGGCAGCTTGAAAGAGACGGCATCACCCAACGGCTCATCCTCTTCCGGATCCTCCTGTACAATCGCGCGTTCCACCCTCCTGACGGCAGGCTCACGCTTGTCTTCGAGCTCCACCGCCGTTTTGTGGATCATAACATCGGTTTCAGCGCTTGATTCCTCCGCATGGTGTTCTTTCCGGTGCTTATACCATTCCAGCAGCAGGTGCCAGGCTGATTTGAGCCGTTCGATTGACGTATGTATGTCCAGATCGATGGCAAGCACGATCGTGACGAACAACGCCGCAAGAACGACCATCGATGCGCCAACGATGCCGAGAAGTTTCGTCAGGAAATCGGCG
>DASYTP010000011.1:0-4608 GCA_036002145.1 Bacteroidota bacterium
CAGTGATCCTTTCGAGTCCTCGTGGACTGAGTTGATTCCATTAGAACTGATACTTCTTGGGTCACGAGAAATGTGCTGGTAGTGTTGAAACTTGCCTGTATTCGGATCGAATTTGCTCAGCCCGGCTCTGGTTCCAATCCAGAGAAATCCGATTTCTAACTCTGAAATTGCCGGGCAAGAAATCGGAGTTCTTGCTCTGGTCAATGCGCTTCCAGCCAATTCTTCCCGACGCCTACCTCCACTTCAATCGGCACGGAAAGCGGCAATGCCTTCTTCATCTCTTCGCTTACCATTGTCTTCGCACTCTTCTCTTCTCTCTTCGCCACCTCAAAGACTAATTCATCATGCACCTGCAGCAGCATTTTTACTTTTGACTTTTTACTTTTGACTTTATGATGGATCTTTATCATGGCGATCTTTATCATATCCGCCGCGGTCCCCTGGATCGGCATGTTGATCGCCTGTCGTTCGGCGTTGCTGCGTACGGTGAAATTACGGCTATTGATATCGGGGAGAAAGCGTCGTCTTCCAAGGAGCGTAGTGACAAAGCCGTCCTGACGGACTTTTGCAATCGTGTCGGAGATGTATTTGTTTACCCCGGGAAATCGCTCGAAGTATTTCGTAATGATCTCTTTCGCTTCTCCCTGGGAAATGTCGAGACGCGTTGCCAATCCGTAAGGGCCGATCCCGTACATAATGCCGAAATTGACCTCCTTCGCCTTGCGCCGCATATCGCGGGTGACATCCTTTAACGAAACGCCGAAGACTTTCGCTGCCGTTGTCGCATGGATGTCCTCACCGTTGACGAATGCCTCTTTCAGTCCTTCATCTCCGGAGATATGCGCCATGATGCGCAGTTCGATCTGGGAGTAATCGGCAGACATGATGAGCAAACCGTTCTTCCCGGGGATGAATGCCTTGCGAATACTCCTGCCGATCTCCGTCCTGATCGGAATGTTTTGAAGATTTGGATCGCTGCTGGAAAGCCGTCCCGTCGCGGCTATCGTCTGGTTGAAGGATGTGTGCAGCCGTCCGGTTCTCGGATTGATCAACGCGGGCAATGCGTCGACGTATGTCGACTTGAGCTTTTGCAGCTGACGGTAATTCAGCAGCTTTTCGACGATGGGATGTTCATGTCTGAGCGTTTCCAGCACTCCCACGTCGGTGGAAAATCCCGTTTTCGTTTTTCGAACGGTTGCAAGCTTCAACGTCTCGAACAAGACCTTGCTGAGCTGCTGCGTCGAATTGATATTGAAATTCTCACCCGCGAGGCCATGAATCTCTTCCGTCAGGTTTTGTAACTGTCTCTCCAGATCTTTCGAGAGATCGGAGAGATACTCGACGTCGAGCGAGACGCCCGCAAGTTCCATATCGGTGAGAACGGCGATAAGCGGGAACTCGATTTCGTCGCACAGGCCGGAGAGTCCTTGCTGACCTAATTTATCTTTGAGACGTTCATAAAGTCGTATCGTGATATCTGCATCTTCACAGGAATAGTCTGAAACTTTTTCTACTTCAATTTCGCGGATGTCCAATCGATCCCCGCCCGACGATGTCGTTCGGGCGGGCCTGCCCGTCCGTGCCTGCCCGACCATCTTGTTAGGGCGTGCCTGCCCACCCATGTCCTTGGGGCGGGTCAAGTCGTCGAAGGAAATTGTTTCATAAGTAAGATGTTCTTTAGCCATCGCATCCATATTATGTTGAGCGTCGGGTCGAAGGACGTAGTTTGCCACCATCGTATCGAAGGCAACCCCCTGGACGTCTATTCCGTGCGATGCCAACACGAGCATGTCGTACTTGATGTTCTGCCCGACTTTTTTAATGGAAGCGTCAGTGAAGATGGGGGAGAGGGTTGATAATACAAATTTGTGATCAAGGGGAATCAGGATTGCGGATTGCGGATTGCGGATTGCGGATTTTGGATTGGCTAGGTTGGATTTTGCCTGCCCGCCGGTCAGGCGGGGATTTGAAAATAAATCAGCCCTCTCCAGCTCGCCACTCCCGGCTCTCAGCGCCTCGCTTGTTTTCACGGGCACGTACCACGCCTCTCGCGGTTTTACGGCAAATGAAATTCCAACCAGCTCAGCCTGTAGCGCGTCGGTCGACGTGGTTTCGGTATCGAATACAAATGTTCCGGATTTCTTCAGCACCGACACCAGTTTCTTCAGCTCCTTCTCCGAAGAGACAAGATGATACTCATGCTTGTCGGAATGAAAATTGGACAATTCGGGGGTCTCCACCGGCAGGGCGGGGATCGTGTCGGGTTGTGAGACTTTCTTTAAAAGCGTTCTGAACTCGAGTTCGGCAAAAAGTTTGGCAAGTCTTGCATTGTCGCGCGGTTTGGCGTTGAGGTCGTGGAAATCGATATCGAGCGGAACTTGAGTATCGATAGTGACCAGCCTCTTCGAGAGCAAGGCTTTGTCCCGATGGTCGCGGAGCTTCTGCTGCACCCCTTTTTGGGGTATGCTTTCTACTTTCTTCAAAATTTTCTCGATCGTGCCGTATTGCCGCACCAGCGGGATCGCGGTTTTCTCCCCTATGCCGGGCACACCCGGAACGTTGTCGGACGTATCGCCGATGAGTCCCAGGACGTCGATGACGAACTCCGGGGCGACCCCGAATTTTTGCATGACCGCCTTTTCATCAAGTGTTTCCCACTCATCTCCCTGTTTGCCGGGCTTGTAGATCTTGATAAGCGGTGAGACAAGCTGCATGAAATCCTTGTCGCCTGTGACCAGGTACGTCTCGATCTGTTCCCTTTCCGCCCGGCGGGCGAGAGTTCCCATGATGTCATCTGCTTCGAAACCCGGGAGCTCCACCGAGGGTACATTGAATGCCTGTACGACTTCCTTCAGCTTATCCATTTGAGAAGCCATGTCTTCAGGCATTTTTTCGCGCGTCGCCTTATATTGGTCGTACATGACGTGACGGAACGTCGGCTCCCTGGTATCGAAGACGACTGCGATATGGTCGGGCCTGTCCTCATTGAGAATCTTCATGAGGGTGTTCGTGAAGCCGAAGATGGCGCTCGTGTTTTCTCCCTTCGAGTTTATCAGGGGCCGATTGATGAAGGAGAAGTAGGCGCGGTAGGCGAGAGCCATGCCGTCCAGAAGGTAGAGCCGTTCAGGTTTTTCTCTCATGTACAAAAGTTGGCGTTAATGCTGTCATTCAAATTACAAAGACGATCGTGAAGAATCAAGCGTTCTTCCGGGATCAATCAGCCGGGCGGTTCACCCGCTTCCGACGCCTCTATGCGCTCACGCCGGGTATCATCTGCAAAGTATCTCCAGATCAACAGGCTCGTGAGGAGAAAGAGAACGCTGTTTGCAACAAAGACACTGAGAATGCCGAAATGTCCGGCGATCACTCCCCCGAACAGGGGGCCGAGCATATTCCCAAGCACGTTCATGCTGGAGGCGACGCCGATGAGGCCGCTTTTTCTGCCGGCAGGGGACCTGAGGCTTGTAGCTGAATACAACGCGTGGAGAATACCTCCCCGGACGAAGCCGAGAAGCGCGCGGAGCAGAGCGAGCAGGTACAAATTTGGAACGATCAAATGAAGGCTGTAAGCGACTCCCGTTCCTGTGGTGGCAAGAATCAGGTTCTGTTTGAATCCCAGGCGATCGTTGCGTTTGCCCCACCAGGGAGCAGAGATCACCATGAATACTCCGGCGATCGAGAATATTCCTCCGGCGACCGTTGAGAGATAGCGTGTCGGACCTGCGAAGTGCTCCACATAGAGCGCGAAGATGGGCTCGATCATCAATGCGGAGGCCTGAACCAGTACGATCGTCGAGGCGATCACACGGAGTTGAACATCCGAGAAAACGAATTTGATGTTGCCAAGTACTCCCGATGTCGGGGCGTCCCCCCACGCCGGAGGCGACTCCCGGACGAACTTCATAACAAGGATGCCTCCGATGATACAGAGTCCCGCCACGATGAAGAAAATCTCCCGGTATCCAATCGTGTCGGCGAGGACGCCCCCGACTGCCGGGCCGAGCATCCCACCGGCGGCCGTTGCCGACTGCAAAAAGCCGAGCGAATATCCGATGCGATCTTTGGGAGCAGATGTAGACACAAGCGCGAGCGCCGATGGGATAAAACCGCTGATGACTCCCTGAATCAGGCGAAACGTCAATAGCTGGTAGACATTGTCGGACAGTCCGATGAGAATTTGCGCTGCGGCGAGTCCGAAGATGGCGCGAATAACCATGAGCTTGCGCCCGTACTTATCCCCGAGTTTTCCCCAGAACGGCGTGGCGATGAAAGAAGTCACGAACGGTCCGGCGAAGATAAGACCGCTCCACCGTGCGAGTTCGTTGTCGTCGGTAACGCCGAGCTGGCGGATATAAAAAGGCAGGAACGGAACTATGAGGTTCATCCCGGCCATCGCCAGAAACTGTGTGCCCCATAGGACGTACAGGTTCTTTCGCCAGGTTTCGATGTTCATCGACAGTATTTATCGTATGCCCTGATCGCTTCTTGAAAATTCATCTTCTTTGCCATCTCAAGATCCGCGCATCCGCCCGTCCGGTCGCCAACGAGGTGCTTCGCTATGCCACGATTGTAGAGGGGGATAACGTCGCGGGCGTGTAATTTCAAGAC
>DASYTP010000012.1:0-3055 GCA_036002145.1 Bacteroidota bacterium
TGGTGAATGCCATTGGAATTGTGAAACAACGGTCTGAAGCGAAGGAAGTCATTCCAAGCCTCGAAATCAACTCATTGCTGCCACACCGGATCGCGCTTGCATGCCGGACAGTTGGGGCGAGGCTGGTTCACTTGAGTACCGACTGTGTGTTTTCAGGTCGAAAGGGGAACTATTGCGAAACGGATTTTTCGGATGCGGACGACCTGTATGGCCGGACGAAGTTCTTGGGAGAAGTTTCTGAATCGCATTGTCTTACGCTTCGCACTTCAATGATCGGTCCGGAGCTCTCACGGAAAACAGGTCTGTTGGAGTGGTTTCTTGCCCAACGGGGACAGACCGTGAAGGGGTTCACCAAGGCCGTCTTCTCCGGGTTTCCCACCTCTGAGCTTGCGCGCATTGTGGAACGGGTCCTGGTGGATGTTCCGACGGTCCATGGTGTCTACCATGTGGCTGCGCAACCGATCAGCAAATATGATCTTTTAACCCTCATTCGAGATCGGCTGCATCTGCCGATCACGGTCGAACGGGATTCGACGTTCGAGAGCGACCGGAGTCTCGATGCCTCCCGCTTTCATCGGGATACAGGCTACTCGCCTCCTACGTGGGAGGTGATGATCGATGACATGGCTTCTCACATGGCAGAAGGGCGCACATGATTTTCAAAGACAAAACCATTCTCGTAACCGGCGGCACAGGGTCGATGGGCAAGAAGCTGGTCCATCGATTGCTTGCGGGGGAACTGGGGACTCCTAAGAAAGTAATTGTGTTGTCGCGCGACGAGGCCAAACAGCACGACATGCGGATGTCTTATCTCAATCGGCGCGTAACGACGGATGAGGTGATCTTCAATAATTTTCTCAACGTTCTGGAGTTTCGAATCGGCGATGTGCGGAGCTACGAGGATGTCTGTTCCGCCGTCAAGGGAGCCGACATCGTCGTCAATGCGGCCGCGCTCAAACAGGTTCCAACGTGCGAATACTTCCCGGTACAGGCCGTCCTGACCAACTGTATGGGTGCCTACAATATTGTCCGTGCCATTGAAGAGCAGGGGTATCCGGTTGATACCGTTGTCGGTATCAGCACCGACAAAGCGTGCAAGCCGGTGAATGTCATGGGCATGACCAAAGCGGTACAGGAACGAGTCTTCGTGGCGGCGAATATCTTGAATCCTAAAACCCGCTTTATCTGTGTCCGCTATGGCAACGTCCTTGCCTCTCGTGGGTCGGTCATTCCTCTTTTCCATGATCAGATCAGGAACGGAGGGCCGGTGACGATTACAGCGCCGGAAATGACGCGGTTTCTTCTCAGTCTGGACGAAGCGGTGGATACGGTATTTGCCGCGGTGAAGGAAGCAAGACGTGGAGAAACCTATATCCCGCGGGCCCCATCGGCAACAGTCATCAACCTTGGGCGGGCGTTGATCGGGTCGCGGGATATCTCCATCAAGACGGTTGGGGTCCGGCCGGGCGAGAAGATGCATGAGATTTTGATTTCTGAGGAAGAGATGCATCATTGTGTCCGTCGAGGAGTGTATTACGCAATCCAGCCCATGCTTCCGGAGTTGAGGCAGAGTGCAGCGCCGGAGCCGAATGCGTTAGAGAAAGAGTACAGTTCCGGCGATGAAGTTCTGGATTTGGCAGGTACGACAGCACTTCTCAAGAAACACCGTCTCATGGTCGACGATGCTGATCTGGGGGATCGCCCTGAGCTCTTGCGCTAGCAGGATCGGCAAAATCATGAAGGAAGGAACCGAAATATGACTCCCCTGAAGGTCATGACTATTGTCGGAACTCGTCCCGAGGTGATCAAGTTGTGCCGGGTCATCCGGACGCTTGATGCACATGTCCGGCACGTCTTGGTCCATACCGGGCAGAATCATGACTATGAATTGAATCAGGTCTTTTTTGAACAACTCGAGATCAGAAAACCCGATCATTTTCTCAACGTCGTAGCTGCCGATCTGGGCGAGACGTTGGGCAATATTCTCGCTCGGGCCTACGACGTGATGATTCTGGAACGGCCGGATGCGCTTCTGCTCCTGGGGGATACGAATAGTTGCCTCTCCGCGATTGTCGCGAAACGTTTAAAGATTCCGATATTCCACATGGAGGCAGGGAACCGCTGTTTCGATCAACGAGTTCCTGAAGAAATTAATCGGAAGATCGTCGATCATGTCAGCGACATCAACTTGACCTACAGTGACCACGCGCGGGACTATTTGCTGCGTGAGGGATTGCCGCCTGAACGGGTGATCAAGACCGGCAGTCCGATGTTTGAAGTGCTGTCCAACTATCATGCGAAGATTGAGCAGTCTGAAATTTTAAAATCGCTCCAGCTCAAGCCGGGGGAATACTTTGTGGTCAGTGCCCATCGAGAAGAGAGCGTCGATTCGCCTGCACAGTTTGAAAAACTCATCGATCTCCTGAAAACCGTCGCCGACACCTATCGAAAGCGTCTGATTGTCTCGACCCATCCAAGGACTCGCGCACGCATTGAGGCAGCAGAGGTTCATTTACCCCAGTTGGTGGAACTCCATAAACCATTCGGCTTCTTTGATTATGTGCATTTGCAACGTAAGGCGAGGGCCGTAATATCCGATAGCGGAACGATTACAGAAGAATCTTCCATCTTGAATTTCCCTGCAGTGAATATCCGCGAGGCCCACGAGCGGCCGGAGGGCATGGAAGAAGGAGCGGTGATGATGACGGGGCTCGATCGAGAGCGAGTCCTTCAAGCGTTGTCGATCTTGGAGAAACAACCTCGTGGAGAACAGCGTGCGTTGCGGATTGTGCGGGATTATGATGTTCCCAACGTGTCCGAGAAAGTCGTCCGCATTATTCTGAGCTATACGGATTACGTGAATCGTCTCGTTTGGCACAAGTGACTCGGTATTTAATAAGCTGTGGCCGAGCGAATTTTGGTAACGGGAGCAAACGGGTTCGTGGGCGCAGTTCTCTGTCGTCGCCTTCAGGAGTCCGGATTCCTCGTGAGGGGAACGGTTCGAGATCAGGCGAAACAGCCGCAGTGTGGAACTTCAGAATCCAACGACTTCGAG
>DASYTP010000013.1:0-5344 GCA_036002145.1 Bacteroidota bacterium
GTCATCGCGGTCCTGTTCATGATGATGTCGTCGGGAGCGATCAGCGCGTTCGTGCACCGGCATCCGACGATCAAGATGCTTGCGCTGAGCTTCCTGCTGCTCATCGGCGTCACCCTTATCGCCGAGGGATTCGACCAGCACGTCTCAAAAGGGTATATCTATTTCGCCATGGCATTCTCTGTCTTTGTAGAAATGCTGAACATCAAAATGCGGAAGAAGATCGTTGAGCCGGTAAGGCTTCGCGAGATCCACGCCGAGAAATCTCCACTGAAAGAATCTTGATCATCATGCGAATCGTGTCAATCGTGGTCAGATTTGGAATCGGCGACTGAAACTGGTATCATCAAAAGCATAAAGTTCCAACTACGCAATTATTCTTTCAAAACAAGGAGTTATTCATGAAATCGTTATTGATCACACTGCTCGGGCTGGTGCTGGTCGCTTGTCAAAGCAATACACAGGATAACGTGGAGCTGAAAACACAGAAGGACACTGTCAGCTACGCCATAGGCACGGACATAGGGAAAAATTTGAAAGAACAACAGATCGAGATAAATGCGGCGGCATTGGTGAGAGGAATCAGCGAAGCGATTGCGGGAGGAAAAAAGACGCTGACCGATCAACAGATCCAGGAGTGCATGGGGCAATTCCAAAAAGATCTGGCGGCAAAGGCACACGAAAAAGCGATGGCATTGGGAGAAAAAAATAAGACTGAGGGTGAGTCATTCCTCACGCAAAACAAGTCAAAAGAAGGGGTAAAAACCACGGCCAGCGGTTTACAGTACACGGTCATTACGATGGGAACCGGTCCGAAGCCCAAACCCGAACAGACGGTGACCCTGAATTACAAAGGGACATTAATCGACGGAACCGAGTTCGACAATACCTACACTCGCGGCCAGCCGATTACGTTCGGCGTCGCCGCCATGCCCAAAGGTTGGGTGGAGGGATTGCAATTGATGCCCGTCGGCTCCAAGTTCACCTTTTACGTACCGTCAGAACTCGCCTATGGCCCTGCCGGTGCGGGCGGGGCGATACCACCAAACGCAACGCTGATTCTTGAGGTGGAATTGCTCGCGGTGAAATAGCTCCGGGGATAAACAACAGGTTTAACCATACTTCGACGGGACCATGCACATGAACATTCTGAAGGTTATCACCCCGATCTGTTTTGCATTGCTCTTCTGTTCTACCGGCTCAAGATCTCAGCCGCTTCCCTTCCTTACCGACGATGAGATCCGGATGCTGGCGAACGAAATTTCCGGCGATCGTGCATATGAGCACATCCGCGTGCTTAGCCAATACCATCGCGACTCCGGGATGGAAGGATTCTTCAAGGCTGCCGACTATGTCATGCAGGCGGCGAAGGACGCCGGTCTGGAAGGCGTGCACTTCATAGAGCAGAAGCTGGATGCTCCAAACTACACCGCGAGGTCGGCGGAGTTATGGATGGTCGAGCCTGTTGAAGTCAAGCTCGCCGACATTGCGGAGCACCCGGTATATCTCGCCGACGGCAGCCACAGCGCCGATGTGACGGCGGAGTTGGTCTGGATCGGCGATGCGAACAACGACAGCCTGAGCGGGATGGATGTACGGGGGAAGATCGTTCTCACGGATAAATCCCCCGGCGGCGCGGTTCAGCGCGCGGTGTACGGGAGAGGGGCGGTTGGAGTGGTGTCTTATCAGACATCGGAATCCAGAAGTCCGATGGACATGCCCGATCAGATCGCATGGAGTAGAATCGGCATTACTCCCCCGGAGGGAAAAACGGGGACGTTCGCGTTCATCCTTCCTCCGCGTAAAGGGGATCTTCTCAAGAAGATTCTGCAAACCGATGCCATGCAGGATTTCTTCGCCACGGGCAAGCGAACGAAAGGCGGCCGCATAGTTCTGAAAGCCCACGTCGTCACCGAGATCGGCAATGCGCCGGGGCGGACTGGATTTGTTGAGGGATGGATTAGGGGGTCGCAGATCCATAATCAACAAATCGTTGTGACGGCACATCTTCAGGAGGAGAAGAGTTCAGCGAACGATGACGGGAGCGGCTGCGCAAGCATATTGGAAATCGCCCGTACGCTCAATAAGCTGGTGAGGGAAGGGAGAATCCGACAGCCGTTGCGCGACATTCGATTTTGGTGGACGGACGAGATCTCTTCCGAGTACAAATACTTCGGCGACTACCCCGAAGAGCCGAAAAAATTCCTTGCCAACGTTCACCAGGACATGGTGGGTGCCAACCAGGCGATGGGGAGCCGCGTCCAGCACCTCATCTTTGCCCCTCATTCGCGCACGTCCTATCTCGATGCGATCTTCGAGAGCGTCGGGAATTTCCTCATCCTCACCAATAATCCATTCCTCGCCGCGAGCAGGGGGGGCGGGTATCCGCGCCCCTTCACGCGTCCGATTTATTCGACGCGCGGTTCGCGACAGGGGTACAACGCGAGGTTCGTCCCGTATTTCAATTCGTCGGACCACATGACGTTCATCGAGGGCATCATCGGTGTCCCCGCGGTTGCCACGATAAACTGGGACGATCCGTACATCCATTCATCGGACGACGATCTTTTCCAGATCGATCAGACGCAGCTTCACCGTAACGCTTTCCTGATGGGAGCAACAGCGTACGCACTCGCATTCATGGATGAAACAAAGGTCCCTCTCCTCGCGGAAGAGACGTTTGCTCAAGGCGAGCGACGGCTGGCAAACGATCTGCAAAAGGCGCTCCGGTCGTTAACCGAATCACAGAAAGAAAACGGTTATGGATGGAAGGATGCGAACCTCCTCCTCGAACAAGGAGTCCAGCGTGAAGTGCGTGCGTTGAGCTCCATCAACATATTTGCCGCCGGTAACAAGAGCGCCGCGCAAACGGTCGAGTATTTTGTCGGAAGGATGAAAGCCAGGGAAAGCGAATTGATCAGCGACGTTGCCTCTTACTACAGGCTGCTCCATTCGGTTGCTCCTTCGTTCGCCCCCGCGGATTCGCTGGAGATGGTTGCGAGCAGAAAAACCCCCGCGAACGTTACTTCGGTGAAAACGTATTTCGAAAATCGGGGCAAGGTTGACTTCCGGGGAAATCTTCACAGTTTGATGCGCGACGAAGTCTACAACTTCGTCGATGGAAAGCGAAGTTACTACGATATTTTCAAAGCCGCACGCGCCGAGCAACTTGCCGGCGACACGTGGTACTACGGTACGGTCTCGCTGCAGGACGTGATGGGATTGCTGGATGCGGCAGTAGCGGCCAAAGCTCTGACGCTGAAATAACCGGAAGTGCGTCGCGAACGCCGCAACTTTTCGTGCGTTGACAGGTGAAGAATGAGCGCTGAATCCATATCAGTTGTCCACCAACTGCTTTCGCATGCGATCGATTATGCCGGGTTGTTTCCACCGGCAGGACTGGACATGACTCAGGCGGTCGCGAACTACGCCGGGTATGCAAGGGGTACGGACGCGTGGGCGCTCGGGAGGTTTGTCGTTCCCGTCGCACGACTCGATCAGTTTGAGTCGGAGGCCGGGAATTATTTTTCCGAAAACATCGGCGGTCCGGTGTGGCGCTTGAACGCCCTGGCAGGTGACGACGTGGGCCGGGATTGCGCGAGGATTTCCGAGTTCAACCGCGAACATCAATCGAGCATTCGTGTGGAGGCCGTTGAGCTGAAAGCAGGCAGCATGCAGGAAATCGTGAGTGCGGCGGGGAACATCCCCAACATCCGGGAGGTATATTTTGAAATCCCGATCCACTCCGACCCGCGCGAATTGATCGGTGCGATTGCCAGAGTCGGCGCGCGTGCGAAAGTCCGGACGGGGGGAATCACCTCCGATGCCTTCCCGGCTTCAGGAGACCTGGCACGATTTATCGAGACGTGCGTGAAAGAGAATGTGGTCTTCAAGGCGACTGCCGGGCTGCATCATGCCGTTCGTTCACGTTATCCGTTGAATTACGAACATAACAGTCCCGTGGGCATGATGTACGGCTTTCTCAATGTCACTCTTGCCTCAGCATTCATACTTCGGGGCATGACGCAGAAAAAAACAATTGAAGTCCTTGAGGAATCGTCGGCTCAGGCATTTCACTTTGACAACGATGGAGTCACCTGGCGCGGAAATAGCGCCTCACTCGCTGACCTCATCGCGATGAGGCGGCGTGTCGCCGCATCGTTCGGCTCGTGCTCGTTCCGTGAACCCATCGATGAGCTTCGACAGCTTCATCTGCTATGATCCCTCCGATCGACCAAACGCATGACGCCGCCCTCCGGTCGTGGGTCGAATCAGCAAACGAGCCGGGGACGGATTTCCCCATTCAGAATCTTCCGTACGGCGTTTTCCGGCGAAAGGCGGGCGCTGAGTCTCCGAGGGTGGGAGTGGCCATCGGCGATCAGATTCTTGACCTCGCCGCATGTGCGAAGACCGGCGGTTTCCTTTCCGGGGTCAGGGCTGCAGCCGACGCATGTTGCTCTCCTTCGCTGAATTTGTTGATGGCACTCGGCAAGGTACACCGTGCCGGGCTGAGACGCGTCATGAGCGAACTTCTCCGGGTCGATTCACCCGGCTACCGGAAGAATCGGGATGGGCTTCAACCCTCACTCGTCCCGATGAGCGAGGCAGAGCTGTACGTGCCTGCCCACATCGGCGACTACACCGACTTCTACGCCTCGATCTTTCATGCAACGAACGTCGGAAGTATGTTTCGTCCCGAGAACCCATTACTCCCGAACTACAAGTACATCCCCATCGCATATCACGGACGATCGTCATCCATCGTCGCGAGTGGAACGCAGATCGTTCGCCCGATGGGTCAGACAAAAGATGACGACCAGCATTCACCAGTGTTCGGCCCGACCAGACAGCTCGACTACGAGGTGGAAGCCGGGTGTTTCGTCGGACCCGGGAATTCTCTGGGAAAACCGATCCCGATCGATCAGGCGGAGGATCATCTGTTCGGCATTTGCCTCGTCAACGACTGGTCGGCCCGGGATATTCAGAAATGGGAATACCAACCACTTGGACCGTTCCTCGCGAAAGATTTTGCGACCAGTGTTTCACCATGGGTGATCACGACCGATGCGCTCGCGCCATTTCGCACATCGTCTTTCGATCGGCCGGCGGGAGACCCACCGCCACTTCCACATCTGAATTCTGCTGACGATAGAGAACACGGGGGGATAGATCTCACCCTGGAGGTGTACCTCTCTTCTCAAAAGATGAAAGGTGCGAACATCGATCCCATCCGATTAAGCAGGGCAAACTTCAAGGATATGTACTGGACTCTCGCGCAAATGCTGACGCACCATGCAAGTAATGGGTGCAACCTTCGACCGGGAGATTTGTTCGCAAGCGGAACAAT
>DASYTP010000014.1:0-13007 GCA_036002145.1 Bacteroidota bacterium
GGTCCACCTCATAGAAGAGATGTACAAGCGGTCGGACGACCTCTTTACCGCGGTCCGGTTGGCGTTGCTCGAAGTTGAAGGAGCGTATGGCATACTCGTGGTTTCCACGCGGGAGCCGGACAAGATCATCGCGGCGAGAAAGGGGAGTCCCCTCGTCATCGGAATGGGAGATGGGGAGAACCTTGTCGCGTCGGACGCCGCCGCGCTCGTCGATCACACCCGCCAGGTGACATATCTCGAAGACGGGGAGATCGCCTGTCTCACCGCCGGGGGAGTTATCATCAAGACGATTCATGACGAGGCTATCGTCAAGCAGGTGGAGGAAATTACGTTTGATCTTGAGCAGATCGAGAAGGGGGGCTATGAACACTACATGCTCAAGGAAATCCACGAGCAGCCTGAATCGCTGACCAACGCCATGCGTGGCCGGCTTCTCGTGAATGAAGGGAATGCGAAACTCGGCGGATTGGAACCGGTTCGGGATAAGCTCTTGAGTGCGGATCGGATCATCATCACCGCGTGTGGAACGTCGTGGCATGCAGCCCTTGCAGGGAAGTATATGCTTGAACAGCTCGTTGGCATACCGGTGGAAGTCGATTATGCATCCGAGTTCCGCTATCGAAATCCAATCATCCGTCCGAACGACGTGGTGTTTGTCATAAGTCAGAGTGGAGAGACCGCCGACACGCTTGCTGCACTCCAGGAGGCGAAGGCGAGGGGAGCAACCGTCCTGGGAATTGTCAACGTGGTCGGAAGCACCATCGCCCGGGAGACCGAGGCTGGTGTGTATATCCACGCCGGACCCGAAATCGGAGTGGCGTCGACAAAAGCGTTCACGTCGCAGATCGCGGTGCTATCGTTGATCACGTTATGGCTCGCGCGCCAGCGCGGACTTCCGAAGGAGCAAGGACGCCTGCTTGCCGAAGACCTCGCCTCATTACCCGACAAAGTGCGAAAGGTGCTCGCTGCAACCGACCAGATAAAATACATTGCGGATGAGTTCAAACATGTACGCAATTTTCTCTATCTGGGCCGCGGCAGTAACTTTGCCACCGCCCTGGAGGGCGCACTGAAGCTCAAAGAAATATCGTATATTCACGCCGAAGGGTATCCTGCTGCGGAAATGAAGCACGGGCCGATCGCTCTCATCGATAACGACATGCCCGTCGTGTTCATCGTGCCGAAAGACGCTATTTACGAAAAAGTGCTGAACAACATGCAGGAGGTGCGGGCGCGGAACGGAAAGATCATAGCGGTGGCAAATGAAGACGACGCGAACATCGACAGCCTCGCGAACTTTGTCATTCGCGTACCTCGCACGTATAACTATTTTGGCCCCATCATCAACAGCATTCCCTTGCAGCTTCTCGCGTATTACATGGCGGTCGCACGCGGATGTAACGTGGATCAGCCGCGAAACCTGGCCAAGAGTGTCACTGTAGAATAACTCCATCATTCAATAATTTTCAGGGAGAACTCACTTGAGTTCATCGAAGCAGTTTAAGGAGTCCTCGTGGGCGCTCATCCTCGGGGCGTCGAGCGGCTTTGGGGGCGGAACGGCCGTTGAATTGGCCCGCCGGGGCATGAATATCTTCGGCGTGCATTTCGATCGTGCCGCGACGATGCCCAGCGTCGATCAGATCATTAAGGAGATCAAAGCATCGGATCGAAAGGCACTGTACTTCAATATCAACGCCTCCGACGCCGCGAAGAGAAACGAGGCGCTCGACGCGATGCAGAAAGAACTCGCCTTATCTCAGGGATCGACGGTCAAAACGCTCGTCCATTCGCTCGCGTTCGGGACACTGCGACCATACATCAGCAAGAATGCCTCAGAGATGATGACACAGGCGCAAATCGAGATGACGATCGACGTCATGGCGAACTCTCTCGTCTACTGGGTCCAGGGAGCATTCGCACGGGGAATGTTGAAGCATGGCTCAAGGGTATTCGCGATGACGAGCTCGGGCGGGCATAACGTTCTTCCAAACTACGGAGCGGTATCAGCGGCCAAAGCGGCGTTGGAATCGCATATTCGCGAGCTCGCGATGGAGCTGGGACCCTACGGGATAACTGCCAATTCCATTCTGGCAGGCGTAACGGATACTCCGGCCCTTCGCAAAATTCCCGGCGCAACCAGCATGCTGAAGATCGCCAAAGCGAAGAACCCCCAGATGAAAACGACCACACCTGAAGACGTCGCAAAGGCCATCGCACTCCTGTCTCATGACGATGCATATTTTATCTCCGGGAACGTCATCGGCGTGGATGGGGGAGAAGATATCGTGAGCTATGTCGGGCAAAAAAGTCCGACGGAATTCGAATAAGATGTTTCGCATGGTCAGAAACATGGTAAACACTTTCAGGTGGAAGCCCGAAGGGCTGGAATTATTATAGACCAAATCAAGAACAACTACGCCAAAACTCCGAAGGAGTGACATAATGCAGATGGTAGGGGAACCATGCCATGGCGCGCCTCGCTGATAAATCCTGCAGACATCGTCCCGCCTTCAAGATCTTGTTTTTTCTGCACGCATTTCGTATATTATTTCTTTGAATTCCACCTTACGATGTAAATCCTCAACGGAGTAACTATGGCACAAAAGTCGAAAAAGAAAACGACCCTCACCCACCGTACTGCGTCGATCAAGCTCGATCCCAAACAGTTCTCGGTGGCTGATCTTGTAAAAGAATTGAATTCCTTTAATGTCGATAACTACTGGGACCTGGGGAGATTCCTCGTCGAGAAGGTCATGCCGGTGGCGCGAAAGCAGGGAATGTTCGAAGACCAGGTGCTGAAGATGGTCTCATCTCATCCGGGGATAAAGTTCCCGTTCTCGATGCTGAAGCAGTGCCAGCAATACTACTCGTATTACCCGGATGTCAAGAAACGATCGCTGCCTGAGGTGTTTTATTTCGACCTGGCGACGAAAGTCGACGAATCCAGACGCAGGGACCACTATGAGAAAATGGCGGTGGATTATCACTGGTCGATCTCGGACCTCCGGAAAAAGATCCACGACGATGACGTCGCCCGACGCATCGACGAACGTACAAAGTACGGGTTCGATCTGCGCGAACGAAACGTCTGGACTTTTGAAACCCCGGACCCCCGATTCGGCAAGCCGAATTTCAAGGGGAGAATTCCGGGTCAGATCGTGGCCAATGCGCTGTACTACTTTACGAAGCCCGGCGACTATGTACTCGATCCCTTCGGCGGAAGCGGCACGTTGGGGGATGTGATCGATTCGGTGCCACATTTCCAGGACCGAAAGTACAAGATGTACGACGTCAGCCCGATCGATGACCGGATCGTACGCAATAATATTCTTCAGATGGGTTTGCCCGAGCAGACGGGGACAGTCGATTACGTCTTCCTCGATCCACCGGCTGAATACATGCAGAAAGATTCCACGTCGGACTTCGGATTAAGCTTGGAGGCGATCAAGGCGGATTTCGTCTTGAAGTTCAAGGGCATCGTCCGTGAGTGTGCGCGTGTGTTGAAATCCGGCGGGAAGGTCTCGATTGTCGTCGAGCCGGCATTTTCGGTGAACGACTTCATCGATTTTCCGCACGAGACAATTCAATTGTTTAGGGAACTGGGATTCAAACAAATCGGGAAGGCGTATCTGCCGAGAAGATCGGGCGAGTCGATGAATCGTTCCTCGCAGGGGATTTCAGAGATGCGCGGCATCCGGATTCTCAGCTCCGATTGCCGCGAGTTGCTGACGTTTCAGAAGGGATGAGTCCGATCCCGCCGGAAGAAAGCGGGATCCTGAAATTTACGATGAACTTAGCTTCGTCCCGCTCCGCGTGACTCGCTAAGTTCTGTAAATTTCGGACAGGTAGCTCAGCTGGTAGAGCAACGGCCTGAAAAGCCGTGTGTCGGCGGTTCAACTCCGCCCCTGTCCACAACAAAGGAGCGCACAGACGAGGGTTGCCTTCTGCCTGGTTTATGCCTGGAAGAAGGCAACCTTCTGCTATGTTCACGCGGCATCTGCATCCTCTCGCACCTAAGTGACCTTCTGCTCAACCATGGGTTTTACCTGATCTGCTCGATTTTTCTGGGCCTAAGAACATTCTAATAAACATAAGAACATTCTAACTTGCATTAGCTTTGAGTAATAAGTATTATAATGATAGTATCGTGATTACTCGAAGACGGTTTGTCGCGAGGTGGTGAACAAGAGAAATCACGCGGGCCCACCCGACACTAGGAGGTCGGCGACGATGGCGAATCGACGGGGAGATTTCCGATTCTCATTGCGGCAGGATCGCATCCTTCCTTCGAATCGTCGAGGGTACAACTCACCCGGTTCTTACATAATCAATTCCGCTGGTTCTTGCTGAACGGCGTAATGAAAGGTTGCTTTCAGGGCTACGGTTGTTCAGTTCCCTGGATCGGTGCCATTCATGGCGTGTTCACACTGCCGCATTACACGGGACAGGTGCTGGGCTATGATGTTTCATGAACAAGAAATACGCGTTCTTTTGGTTGAGGACGAGAAGAAGTTGGCGCATCTTACCCAGCGACAGCTTCAACGTGCTGGCTATTCCGTCGAGGTAGCATATGACGGCATGGAAGCCAAGGAAAAAATTCTGTCCAGTGAATTGTCGTTAATTATTCTGGACTTAAACCTTCCGAAGAAATCCGGATTTGAAGTGTTACAAGAAGTACGTTCACAGGCGTTAACCATCCCCGTCATTATTGTTTCCGGACGGTCAAAAGTCGAAGACAGGATTAAAAGTCTGGGACTCGGCGCTGATGATTATCTTATGAAGCCTTTTGATTCCAGTGAACTTCTTGCGCGTGTTTCCTCCTTGTTGCGACGATCCGGGCGGGTCGGAATGTCCATCCTTCAGGCGGGTGACTTGACGATGGATGTCGCTCATCATACCGTAAAGCGCGGGAGTGAAAGTATTGCCCTGAGTCCGAAAGAGTTCAAACTTCTGGAGTTCTTTCTGAATAACAAAAACCAGGTCTTGACAAGAAAGCGTATCGCTGAATACGTATGGGGACCTGCCTTCGACTCGCAGACAAACGTTGTCGATGTGTACGTCAGCTATCTGCGGCGATTAGTTGACAAGGGATTTAAGAAGAAGCTGATTCACACACTTCACGGGGAGGGGTTTATCCTCTCGGAATAAACGGTTGGCCGAAGATGTTAGTGTCAGGGACTTCAAACGAACGGACGCAATTACGATTGTCGCAATATCCTGGAACCCCCACTGTTCCCGGCCGGGAGAGCCGAATCGCGGGCGTGCTGCTCCTTGCAACTGTCTATTTCCTTACGGCAAAGTTGGGACTCTCCATGGATCCCGTGGCAGGATTTGCCGCGCTCGTGTGGCCTCCAACAGGAATTTCACTCGCGGCCCTTTTGATCTTTGGGTACTGGCTCTGGCCCGGGATTATCTTAGGCGCATTCTTCGCCAACCTCACGGCTGGCGCGACCGCACCAATCGCATTGTGTATCGGGGTAGGCAACTCGCTGGAGGCCCTGCTGGGAGTGTTCCTGCTCCAGCGTGTCGTTGGTTTTCGACCTTCGCTTGAAAGAATCATAGACGTCGCAGGCCTTATGCTCTGCTGCGCACTTGGAAGCACAATGGTGAGCGCTACAGTGGGTGTGACAAGCCTGTGGATTGGCGGCGTTGTCTCTTCAGCGGCATATTCCCACACGTGGTTTTCTTGGTGGTTCGGAGACGCGATGGCCGATCTCGTTCTCGCGCCGGTCATACTGATCTGGAGTCAACGAGACTTCGTCATACCATCGCCGGCGAAACTCGTCGAAGGGATGCTGTTGGTGCTTCTCCTCGTTGCCACGGGCCTTCTCATTTTTGGGAGCTGGCCAGAGTTCGAGGTTGCTTCATTCTTCAGAACGTATCTCATTTTTCCGCTTCTCATTTGGGCATCGCTGCGGTTTGGCTCCCGGGGAGCAACGACGGCAACGCTGATAGTAGTGGCCATAGCCGTCGGGAGCACAATGCTTGGTGTTGGACGGCTGGTTGACGGAAATCTGAGTGGACGACTCATACAATTACAGATTTTCATGGGGTCTGTTGCGATACCGTTCTTATTTTTATCTGCGGCGATAAGTGAACGGAAGCGAGCGACCGATCTCCTCAACGAATCCAATGAGGAGCTGGAATCACGGGTCGTCAGCCGCACAGCCGAACTCGGCGAGCTGAACAAGAGCCTCGAAAAGGAAATCCAGGTGCGCAAGAAGACGGAAGCGAAATTTCAGCGGCTTTTGGAGTCGGCCCCGGATGCGATGGTCATTGTCGATCGGCAGGGTAAGATCGTTCTCATTAATTCACAAACTGAGAAAATCTTCGGATACGACAGTTCGGAATTAACAGGGCGGGACGTGGAAATGTTAATGCCCGAGCGATTCAAATCAAATCACGCACTCCATCGATTCACCTTTATCGCAGAGCCTCATAGTCGTCCAATGGGATCAGGTCTGGATCTGTACGGGCTTCATAAAGACGGCCGTGAGTTTCCCATCGAAGTCAGCCTCAGCCCGCTTCAGACGGATGCAGGAATGCTTGTCACAAGTGCTATTCGGGATGTTTCCGAGCAGCGAGCTGCACGGGATGAACTCAAGAAACTCCTTGCCAGCTTGAACAGGGCCCAGGAACTCGCGCACATCGGCAATTGGGAATGGGAGATACCGGCGAACAAAGTTACGTGGTCCGAAGAGCTTTATCGAATATTTGGGGTCGCCCGCGAGGGATTTGAAGCGACATATGAAGGATTCCTGGGACTGGTGCATCCCGATGATCGCGCACGGGTCAAAGAGACAGTCGATCGCTCCTACCGCACCGGAGAACCTTTCACCTTCGATCATCGTTTTGTACGTCCGGACGGCACGATCCGCGTAGTGCACGGAGAAGGCAATATCCTCGCCGAAGAGAATGGCATCCCGATCAGGATGAGTGGAACGGCACAGGACATCACCGATCGGACGGCCGCTGAGGAGGAGGTGCGGCGACTGAACAAAGAGCTTGAGCATCGGGTTATTGAGCGTACCGGCCAGCTCGCAGCCGCGAATACGGAGCTCGAGCGCGAAATCGCCGGCCGCAAACTGGTCGAGGAGACGCTTCGGCTCAGCGAAAACCGCTTCAGGTCGCTCATCGAAAACAGTGCCGATGGGATTGCCCTCGTGGATCCCGAAGGATTTGTTTTTTATGAAACTCCTTCGGTAAATCATGTCCTCGGCTACACCCCTGATGAGCTTATCGGAACAAATGTCTTCGACTTGATCCACCCCGATGATCGCGAGAGGATACGACAGCTTCATCAGGTAATCTCCGGGGAGCCAGGCCGTTCCATTACTTCCGAGCACCGGGAGCTGCATAAGGACGGGACCTGGCGTTGGATCGAAGGCACAGGTTATAATCTCCTGGCGGAACCGGGCGTGAAGGCGATCGTCCTGAATTTTCGGGACATCACATCGCGTAAACGCTCGGAAGAGAAAGTCCGCCTCCTCGCAAACGCTGTCGAGAGCACGTCGGAAATGATTTGTATCAGTGATCTCGACAATAGGTTTGTCTTTGTCAATAAGGCTTTTATGGAAGTCTACGGCTATTCGAGCGAAGAAATTCTTGGGAATCAACCGGATATCCTCCTTTCACCGCGACACGAGCCGGCGTTGAAGGACAAAATCTACGAAGAGACGTGCGCCGGGGGTTGGAACGGTAAATTGTACAACGTGAAGAAAGATGGCACGGAGTTTCCGATATTTCTCGGCACATCGTCCATCGCGGATAATTTTGGAAAAATTGTCGGACTGGTGGCGGTTGCCCGGGATATCAGCGAACGTACGAGGGCGGAAGATGTATTGCGTGAAGCTGACATGCGGTTCGAAAACTTATTTCTATCATCGGAGAACGAACGCAGCCAGGAACCCAGACCTCGACCGATCCACGCCCCGTCCATTCTCGGCATCGATGATCTGGCGAGCAAGATCGACAAGGTTGTAAGTAAGATGCATTCGAGCATGCAACAGAGCTTGAGTTTCGCGTCACTTGCGTCTCACGAGTTGCGAACCCCGCTGACTATCGTTCGCCACGAGCTTGAAGACGCGATGCGTGCCAAAACACCGCCTGCTATGCTTCGAAAGACGCTGATGTCCGTGTATGATGAAATCCTTAATCTCGGTCATATCGCAGAGACACTGACCAGTCTCAGCACTGTACAGGCCGGCACGTTCAAACTCCAGGTGAAACCCATCGACGTGAGGCAATTCATTCAGGAGTTATATCAGGATGTCCTCCCGATTTGCCGGGGAAAAGGCGTTTCCCTCGCCGTCGAGTGTGCAAAGGAATTCATCATAGACCTTGATCCCGATCGATTTCGCCAGGTTCTCTTCAACCTCCTTGATAACGCTCTAAAACACACTCCCAAGGGGGGAACAATCTCTCTTACTACCGAAGTTCAAAACCAGGAATTTGTACTGAGATTTTCTGACACCGGTTCAGGGATACAGGCGGACGACATCCCGTTCATCTTCGAGCCGTTTTACAGGGGCCAGACCAAGGCTTCGGGGTATCATAGCACAGGACTGGGTCTTACACTCGTTCGATTGATCGTTGAGGCTCACGGGGGGAAGATAGAAGTTTCGAGTGAACCGGGGAAGGGGACGACATTTTCCATTTCCTTTCCTCTCAGCTCACCGAAGAATCCGCAGGCGCAATTTTTACCTTCAGGCGGGGAACGGCGTCCCCTGGAGACAGATATAAAGTCTGACGACCCGCGGAAGGCAGGGGCGAGCACTTCGTAATTCAAATCAAGAAAGCAAAAGTACGAAGCTCCGTCAGGAGCGGCCTCGTCTGGCCTCACCTCGGGCAGAGTTCGGGGAGACTCGGGCTATTTCACGAGCAACATCTTTTTCCTGTCTGCAAAACTCGCATTCTCCCCTTGTACGGAAATTTGGTAGAAATAAATTCCGCTGGAAAGGTTCTTTGCATCAAGCTCAATGAGATGTGTTCCGGCATCAAATTGCCGTTGATCTAAAAGAAGGAGTGTAACCTGACCTAAGACATCAGACAGCCTGAGTGTAACCAGTCCCCGTTCAGGCAAATCAAACTTTATGTTTGTTGATGGGTTGAAGGGATTTGGATAGTTTTGCCATAAACTAAAGTTTGCCGGTTTTTCTTCACTCACCTCGACGTTCAACAGCAATGTAGTGATGTGAGGATTACTTATTCGTACATCACCCTTGCCGGAAAGAGCCAGATCGCTGATGACCTTGCCGTCAAGACCGTCTGTGAGAAAATAGTGAGCGCCGCTCGTGCCCGTAATATTCCAGCTCACGGTCAAAGGATACGCGTCCGACTGGATAGCAATGGGATACGTAAGATGCAGGTTTTGGACAAGTTGAAATAGCTCAACCATTTTTTGAGATGTAAATCGCACGTCGAATATCTCGTTCGGCGGTAATGGGGGTAATTCAAAAGCAGCGGGCGTTATTTCCCTGATGTTCGGATTTTCACCAAAGTATAATGTTTGTTCTATTCCATCATGATTTCTTACCGTTAGTTCGTTGAGGTCAAGCTGCTTCAACAACAGGTTGTCATGAAAGACGATGGAATTCTGCAGATTGCCTGATGACAATATCAGCTGACCGGCCTGAGTGGTTTTTACCCAATAACCTTTCGCAGGATAAATGCTGTCGGTCATAGTATAAACACCGTTTTCAAAACCAAATAACGTAGGTGCTACGATGCCTTGAGGGATGGAAGCAATGCTGCCGGTACTTACTGCATCAGAATTTGATCCGATCATGTTCCATCCTGAGATCAGATCGATGGTATCGTTGACTATCGGCTCACCGGTAATCTCAACCGTTTGATCCATTGCAAATTTCAACCAATATCCTCTTCCTTCTACAATGCTGTCTTGTAATTGATAACCTGCCTCCGTGTAAAAATATGCCGGCGAAACTGCCCCCGAAAAAACTTCTTGTGTCTGATCGTCAGTAATATAGAGCGGCGTTGATACCATATTCCAGGATGCTGCGACAGTCGCAGTTTGGGTTTTACCTTTGTCATGCACGATTTCCACAGAGGCGATTGATGGATCCTTGATGATGTAGGAACGACCGGAGCGCATTCGTGATTTGAATAGAGCGCCGTGCGTTGTGGCATCCCGCAATGTCCAAACTCCCTTCCCGAGCGACCCCCATGCAAGAGTGAACGGATATCCTCCGGACCCTGCCTGCAATTCACAGGCATACACGGCTTGTGGATAGATCGATCCTAATGTATCGCGAACGTCTTTCCTGATACCGCGCGTTCCGGAAATCGTCCATCGTACATCAAATGTACCGGCAGAAGGCTTGGGCGGAAGTTCAAGTTCTCCGAGCAGCGAATCGATACCGTTCGTCGCGCCAATTGCTTCCCCAAAGTACAGTGTATCCGCCGTTGAGCCGTTGTCGGAACAAATGAAGCTTGTCAAGAACTGCATGCCGGTAATGGAAAATGGATTATCACTTTGATCGCTCGGCACGAACTTTAACGCATCGCTGACGCGCATCAAACCTGAAGTTGTCGGCGTATTTGGAACGGTCCACGAATAGCTCGCGGGCGCAGCAGGCAGATTAGATTCAATTAAGATCCAATTGCCGCCGTTGTCTGTTGAATATTCAATCCGGATATATCCGATGCTTGTTGATGTCCAGGAGATGGTAAAGGCATTGCCTGCAGCCAATATCTCCCCGCCATTCGGCGCGGTCAAAGTTATTGCAGATGATACAGCAATGCTGAAAACACTATTGCTCATATCACTTACTGAGGGATTGGACGCGTCACTGATGCGCACAAGCGCCTGCGATGTTGGCGTATCGGGAATCGTCCACGCATAATTTCCAACCGGAGCAGCCGCACTTGAAACAATCGTGCTCCAGGAAGATCCTCCATCGGTCGAGTATTCAATGTTAACATCGGCAATTCCGGTGGAGGACCATGTAATGTTCTGGGTCGTGCCTATCGGCCACTGCTCTCCTCCGTTCGGCGCCGTTACAGTGATAGCTGCCGACGTGGTAGAGATCGTAAATGTGCCGTCGCTGATGTCGCTGATTGATCCGTTTGAGTTACTGACTTGAACTTTCGCCTGCGTTGATGCTATACCTGGCACCGTCCATGCGTAGCTTCCTGTCGATGCCGGTGTGTTTGAGGTAATGGTGCTCCATGATGTACCGTTGGTGGTGGAGTACTTTATTTTGACATTATTAACGCCTGCCGCTGTCCATGTAATGTTATGCACTGTGGATGCATTCCATATCTCTCCGCCATTAGGGGATGTTACGGTAATCCCTGTTGGAGCGGCGATCGTGAAACTGGCATCACTCATATCGCTGGTCGATGCGTTCGTTGCATCGCTGATGCGGACACGTGAGTGTATGGACGGAGTGTTTGGTACCACCCAGGAGTAGCTTCCGGTCGAAGCCGGTGTGGTTGCAGTAATGGATGACCAACTCGTTCCGTTATCGGTTGAATATTCGATCTTTACATTGGCAACATTGACCGAAGCCCATGTTATATTTTGTGCGCTTCCTGCAGTCCAGGATTCGCCGCCGTTCGGTGAGAGCACAGATACCGCAGGGGTGGTTACGATAGTGAATACTGCATCGCTGGGATCATTCACTGTCGCATTCGAGGCATCACTCACGCGCACCAACGCCTGGGTTGTCGGAGTATTTGGCACTGTCCACGCGTAAGTCCCCGCGGAAGCGGGGATGCTCGCTGTAACAAGATTCCAGCTGCTTCCGTTATTCGTTGAGTATTCGATCTTTGTGTTTGTGATGCTTACGGATGACCATGTGATAGCATGAGAGCTAAGGACGTTCCACGACTCGCCGCCGTTCGGAGAGGTCAGCGTAATGCCTGGCGGTGGAGCGATGGTAAAGACCGCGTTGCTGACATCATTGGTTGCCGCGTTGGCCGCATCGCTGAGACGCACGAGCGCTTGCGACGTCGGTGTATTCGGTACTGTCCAGGTGTAACTCCCCGCGGAAGCGGGGATGCTGCCGGTGACGGTGAGCCAATTCGTTCCGTTATTTGTCGAATATTCAATTTTGACATTGGTAACCGAGGTGAATGTCCAGGTAATATTCTGAAGTGATCCGGCAATCCAGGTCTCTCCACCATTGGGAGTCGCAACTGTAATAGCAGGCACAGTAACGATACTGAAGACAGCGTTACTGACATCATTCGTTGACGCATTCGAGGCATCGCTCACCCGGACCGATGCCTGCGTCGTTGGTGTGTTAGGCACCGTCCATGCATAACTTCCAGCCGATGCAGCGGTACTCGCTACTATCGTACTCCAGGTACTCCCATTGTTTGTCGAATACTCAATCTTCACATTAGTAATGCCGACTGATGTCCATGTGATGTTGTGGACACTGAGAGTATTCCATGCTTCTCCGCCATTCGGGGATGTGACTGTTACGCTTGGAGGGGGAGATATTGTGAATGTACCATTGCTGATATCATTGAGCGATGCATTTGAAGCGTCGCTGACGCGCACCAGAGCTTGCGACGTTAAGGTGTTGGGGATGGTCCATGCATAAGTCCCCGCGGAAGCGGGGATGCTCGAGATGATTGTGCTCCACGTCGATCCTGCATTGGTCGAGTATTCCAGCATGACGTTTGCTATCCCGCCCTGAGACCAGGTAATATTGTGTGTTGTCCCGACATTCCAATTTTCACCGCCGTTCGGGCTTGTGACCGTAATGAAAGGCCCTGTATTCAGTGCGGCTTTGAACATACTTCTCCCATGCGTGGCTGCCACAAGATAATTATTGCTTGTTACTCCCAACATCACAACGGCGCTGTTCGGGAAACCGTCATCCTTGATCCACGTGGCGCCGCCGTCGGCGGTTGACCACATTCCAAGATCGGTGCCGATGTAAAGATTCAAGTCGTTCGAAGGATCGATAGCGACACTATTCACCGGCAGATCCGTCGGGAAATTGCCATTGATGCTTGTCCAGCTGCTTCCG
>DASYTP010000015.1:0-5180 GCA_036002145.1 Bacteroidota bacterium
GGATTTGTCAGGGTTTTCCATTACTGCCAGAATGATGATGATCGTGTCGATCCTCTAAAGCGAAAAAATATAGCAAAAAAAACCATGTGAGTCAAACGTATCGGTTTGCTTCTCTTTTTACGAAAGAGTATATTCTCAAACATTCCTTATCAGCGCAATACTATGATTGATTCAACCTGGATCAGCTTTCGGGATCTTCCCCCGTCATCCGGAGGATTCTCGAAGCTGTATGTGGATTACATAAGCGACTTTGCTAGAGTCCAGCACTACTTTGAAACGGATTTCCATTCCATGCCCGGTATCCCGAAGCAGATCGAACAACTGCGATCACACGATCAGCATCGTACTCGGCTGGTCGAGGTTCTTCGAGAGCAAAATGAGCGGTATGGCGTCCGGAGCAAGACAATGGAACACATTGAACAGCTCGCTGAAACCAATGCATTCGCCGTAGTTACGGGACAACAGGTAGGGATTCTCGGCGGCCCTATGTACACCATCTACAAGACGCTCACCGCGGTAAAACTTGCCGAACGGCTCCGCGAGGCTTTTCCCGACTACAAATTTGTACCGGTCTTCTGGCTGGAAGGTGAAGACCATGATTTCGAAGAGGTGAATAAGGTCGTTCTTCTCAATCAGGAGAACATTCCGACGAAAATCGAGTATCTGATAAACGGGAAGCCCCTGGAAAAAAACCTCGGCGCGGTCGGTGAAATACAGTTTGACGGCTACCTGCAGGCCTTTTTTGAAGAAATCCGCAAGTGCCTCCCGAATTCGGAGTTTAAATCGGGTCTGCTGGAATTATTTGAGCGATTTTATACGACCGGTGCAACTTTCGGGACAAGCTTTGCGAGATTCCTCAGCACTATTTTTGAGGATGAGGGCCTGGTCTTCATTTCTCCCAATGACCGCAGATTAAAGCAGCTGCTCTCACCTATATTCCAGAAGGAAGTGCAGGAATACCCCCGTGTTTCACAACTTATTATACAGCGAAGCGCGGAGCTCGAGGAACGCTACCACGCTCAAATTAAGACGAAAGCACTTAATCTTTTTATGTTTCACAAGGGAGGGAGATACTTCATCGAACCACGAGAGCACGACTTCAGTCTGAAGGGGACGAGGCATTTTCTCACGAAGGAAGAGCTTCTTGGCATCGCCGTGGAGACGCCGGAGCTGCTCAGTCCGAATGTCGCCTTGCGGCCTATCTGCCAGGATGCGCTCCTCCCGACAGTGGCGTACGTCGCGGGCCCGTCTGAGATCGCGTATTTCGCTCAGCTCAAGCCTGTTTATCAGTATTTCAATTTGAGAATGCCGGTGATCTATCCCCGCGCGTCGGTCACTTTACACGAGGGACGGTCTCAGAAGGTTCTGGAAAAATTCGAAGTTGATGTCAGTGAAATTTTCGCTCATCAGGACAGGATCCGGCGCAAAGTCGTCGAGATGGTTTCAGAGGTCAAGATTGATGAGATGTTCGCCGACGCCTCGAAACGCACCTCTGAGCTGCTGAATGAAATGAAGTTTGGGCTGAATTATATCGACCCCACCCTGCTCGGGCCCCTCGAATCGGCGCGCGAAAAGTTTGAAACGCAATTGACCATTCTGAAAGAGAAGGTCCAGCAGGCACAAGAGCGTAAACATGAGACCGCGTTGCGGCAGTTGAACAAAGCAACTAATAACCTTATGCCGAACGGCAATTTCCAGGAACGTGAGCTAAACGTTGCCCATTTTCTCAACAAGCATGGGATGGGGTTTATTCAACGTCTGAAGGACCAGGTGCGGATCGACGAGTTCAAGCACCAAATCCTTCACATCTGAAACGCGCGATCCGGATTAGTGACGCCGGTGGCTGTCACGCGGTCCCCGGTCTCCACGTCCGCCGCCGTCTCGCCGATCTCCACGTCGTTCTCTCCGCTCGGATTCCCGGGCAGCCTCCTTCTCCGGATCGTATCCGGGCATCAGCGCTTTTCGGCTGAGGTTGTAGCGACCCTCATGATCGACTTTGATCAGCTTAACCTCCACTTCGTCGCCGATGTTGACAACATCGGTAACTTTGTTCACACGGTTCATATCGAGGTGAGAAATGTGAATCAGACCCTCTTTCCCGGGTAAGAACTCCACGAATGCTCCGAAATCGAGAATGCGCGTCACTTTTCCCTTATAAACAGTCCCAACTTCCGGTTCTATGATAATGGAGTTGATGATCTCGATGGCCCGTGCGGCTCCTTCCGCAGAAACCGATGCCACGACCACCGTCCCATCATCCTCGATATTGATTTCAGCACCCGTGTCTTTTACTATTTGCCGGATAACCTTCCCTCCAGGTCCGATCACCGCACCGATCATATCGACCGGGATTTTCAGTGTTGTGAGGCGGGGAGCGTACTGGGACAATGTCGAACGAGGATCGGAGATCGTCCGGGTCATAACATCGATGATATGCTCGCGCCCGGCCTTAGCCTGATCCAGCGCCTTTTCGAAAATGTCGAACGAAATTCCCTGGATCTTGATATCCATCTGGAATCCTGTAATGCCATCCCGTGTTCCTGCAACCTTGAAATCCATATCGCCAAGGTGATCTTCGTTCCCGAGAATATCGCTTAATATGGCTATGCTGTTTCCTTCCTTGATCAGTCCCATTGCAATACCTCCGACAGGCTTCTTCAGGGGAACGCCGGCATCCATCATGGAAAGCGTGCCTGCACACACCGTCGCCATCGAAGACGAGCCATTTGATTCAAGGATGTCCGAAACCACGCGAATCGTATAGGGAAAGTCCAGTTCCGAAGGGAGGAGGTTCTTGAGAGACCGTTCGGCAAGGGCTCCATGGCCGATTTCTCTTCGCCCCGTGCTCCCGAGTCTGCCGACTTCACCGACCGAAAAGGGGGGGAAATTGTAATGCAGCATGAACCGTTTGGTCGTCTCGGGGAGAAGTCCATCGAGAATCTGCTCGTCCATCTTGGTTCCAAGGGTCGTGGTCGTTAAGCTCTGTGTCTCTCCTCGCGTGAATAACGCGGATCCGTGCGTACGCGGCAGCACACCGATTTCGCAGGTGATAGGCCGGATGTCTGTGACGCCCCTTCCGTCCAGGCGCTTGCCTTCCTTAAGAATCATTGCCCGCATCTCGTCATACTCGATATCATGAAGAATTTCGGAGATGAGAGATTGTTTGGATTCGACGAAGGCAGCCGGGCTTTCATGGAACATTGCTTTGTCGATATCGTCGAGAGTGAGATTCGCCGAGGCGACTTCCGTTCTCAATGCTTCGAAAGCAAACGTACGGACATCTTCGTTTGATTTACTGCGCTCGTCCTTCAGGAGAATTTGATGCGTAACTCCGCGTATTTTCTCACGGGCGATTTTCGAAACAATCTCCGAGAGCTGTTTCTTGAGCAGGTTGGGCGTCACGGACCGCTTGGGACGGCCGCATTCTCGCTGGAGTTCCAGTTGCAGGTCACAGAGCTTGCTGATACAGTCGTGGCCGAACCTCAGGGCCGCGAGCATATCTCTTTCCGAAATCTCCCTGGCCACTCCCTCGACCATGACGATCGAGCTCCTGGTCCCGGCGATGATGATATCCATGTCGCTTGTTTCGAGCTGCTTGAATGTGGGATTGACGATCAGTTCTCCCTCGATTCTACCGACCCGCACCTCGGCAATCGGGCCGTCGAACGGTACATCCGAAATCATTAACGCGGCCGAAGCTCCGATAGCTCCGAGAAAGTCGCCATCGTTCTCCTGGTCCGAGGAGAAGACCGTGAGCATGACCTGCGTTTCGCACTTGAACGCTTCCGGGAACATGGGCCTGATGGGTCGATCGATCAGCCGCGACGAGAGAATTTCCTTTTCGGTGGGCCGACCCTCGCGCTTAAAAAAGCCGCCGGGAATTTTTCCCGCGGCCGCAGTTTTTTCACGGTACTCCACCTGCAACGGAAAATAATCCTTCCCGACCGAAACTTCCTTGCTGGCAACTACTGTTGCCAGAACCATCGTGTCTCCATAGCGTACCATGACTGCCCCGTCGGCCTGCTTTGCCAGCTTGCCCGTCTCGACGGATAGTACCCGACCGCCGATCTGTATTTCTTTTGTGATTACCATTCTTGTGCTTTCAAAGTTTTTGAGAGTGAATTCGCTTCCTGCGTGATCAACTTACTTGCGCAGGTCAAGGTCCTGAATGATTTTGCGATATCGATCAACGTTTGTCGCCTGAAGATATTCGAGCAGTTTTCTCCGCCTGCCCACCATCTTCAGCAACCCCGTGCGGGAGTGATGATCCTTCACATTTTTTCCGAAATGTGCGGAGAGCTCGTTGATGCGCGTCGTCAGCAGCGCGACCTGCACCTCCGGAGATCCAGAGTCCGTCGGGGTTTTCCCGTACTTCTGGATGACTTCGAGCTTCTTTTCTTTTGTCAATGGCATGATTTGGTTCTCCTTAAATAAAAAAACTATACCGGCTGTGATGCCCCAATGTACTTCATGCATTCCTCACGATCACGAAGCAATTGAGCGACAAGCTCCTCCTTGGAGGAAAACTTTCTTTCCTGTCTGAGCCGTTTGTGAAATTGAATTGTGAGTTGTTTACCGTAAAGGTCTTCCTGAAAATCAAAAAGGTGCACTTCGATCACACGATCGAGAGTGGATGAAAACGTCGGCCGAACGCCGATGTTGAGCATGCCGTTGAACTGGCGCGCATCGTGCGCGACGGAGACGACGTACACTCCTTCCGCCGGGACGACTTTTTTCTCCGATGCCGGCCGAATGTTGGCAGTCGGAAATCCGAGTTGTTTACCTCGCCCGTCCCCCCTTACGACAATTCCCGTAATGGTGTAGGGCCGGTCGAGGTATTTCCCGGCCTGTGCAACTTCTCCACGCATCAGGGCTTCCCGTATCTTTGAGCTGCTGACGACGTCGCCGTCGACCGTCACGGGCGATGCGGCAATAACGTTGAATCCGTAGCTTTGACCCAGCGTACGAAGTTGATCGATGTCGGCTTCGCGGTCTCGCCCGAACATGTGATCGTGGCCCTCGACCACTTCGCGCACGCCGACAGACTCAACGATGCATCGTTCATAGAATTCACGCGAACTCTGCCGGGAAAACTCGTACGTGAACGGAAGTACAACCGTCAGATCAATCCCGATGCTCCCGATGATCTCAAGTCGTTCCTCCAGGGTCGAAATCAGCTT
>DASYTP010000016.1:0-5030 GCA_036002145.1 Bacteroidota bacterium
GAGTCACCTTCAACGATATACAGCTCGCAATGTTCGGGATCGTCTATCGAACAGTCCGCAAGTTTCCCCGGAAGGCTCGATGATTCGAGAGCGCTTTTCCGTCGCGTGAGATCGCGCGCCTTGCGCGACGCCTCGCGGGCCTCGGCTGCGCGCAAACATTTTTCAATGATGCGTCGTGCGTCCCCCGGATTTTCATCGAGCCAGGTGCTCACCTGTGCGCCCACGATCGCCTCGACAATTCCTTTCACCTCGCTGTTGCCGAGTTTCGTTTTTGTCTGTCCCTCGAACTGGGGCTCCTGAACTTTCACGCTCAGCACCGCGGTCAACCCTTCGCGGAAATCATCGCCGGTGAGCTGAATGGTGTTTTCTTTTACCAGGCCATTCTTTGACGCGTAATTGTTCAGCGTGCGCGTGAGCGCCGTGCGGAAACCGACGAAATGCGTTCCCCCCTCGAGCGTGTTGATGTTATTGACATACGTGAACACGTTTTCGTTGTACTGGTCATTGTACTGGAATGCAACTTCCGCTTCGACGACACGCCCAGCATCGTCTTTATCCTGCCCTTTCGCATACACCGGTTTTTTCATAACCGACGGCCGCGTCGCGTCGATGTATTTCACAAACTCAACCAGGCCCCCTTTGAATTGAAACGTCTCCTCCTGTTCCTGATCGTCCCGCAGGTCGACGATTCTCAGCTTCACCTCCGGATTCAGAAACGCAAGCTCGCGTAAGCGTTCCGCAATCGTTTCAAACTTGAACACGCGATTCTTGAATATCCCTCCATCCGGGAGAAAAGAAACTTTTGTACCCGTTTTTCCCTTATCGGCTTTCCCGCTGATCTTTGCATCGGCCTGAGGTTTCCCCTGCATGTACTTTTGGAACCATACCTTTCCCTCCCGGTAAACCTCCACCTCAAGCCATTCAGAGAGGGCATTTACCACGGAAACACCCACACCGTGCAAACCCCCCGATACTTTGTACGTATTCTTATCGAACTTTCCCCCCGCGTGCAATACCGTCATGACGACTTCGAGTGCCGATCGCTTTTCCTCCGGATGAATATCGGTGGGTATTCCCCGGCCGTCGTCCATGACGGTTACGCTGCCGTTTCGGTTGATACTCACGTCGATGTTGTGCGCGAACCCCGCCAGCGCCTCATCGATGGAATTGTCAACGACCTCGTACACAAGATGATGCAGGCCGCGTGCCGAGACATCGCCGATATACATCGCAGGACGCTGGCGTACCGGCTCAAGGCCTTTGAGGACGGTGATGTCTTTTGCACCGTATTTCTTGCTGCCTTCAGCCACCGACGTCTGCTTGTCTTTGTCTACTGATTTTGCCATGGTGCCTCGTTAGCGAAAAATGATATCCGTAATGATTTCCTGCCGCATCTCAGCGTTGATCTTTTTGATCAGATCCTTCTTCAGAAACACAAGCTCGTTTCTCCAGGTCGACCGGCTGACCTTCACAAAAAGCTTGTCCCCTTCAACATGGTCCGCTTTCGTAACACGCGCAATTTGCTCGCCGACAATCTCAGGCCAACGCTCGAGTACCTCGTAACGGGTGAGCTTCCCTTTGATCCCCAGGCCGTCGAGGACCGAAAGAAGTGCGTTCCCAAACGGTTTCGGCGATGAGCGTCTCATATCGCGGCCACCGGTTGATATTCGACGGCTGCACCGCCGCGAATAGAGAACTTCCTGTCCCGATCTCCGAACGAAAGAGCCTCGTCGAAAAAATGGGGATCCGTTGAGGTGATGAATGTCTGGCTTAACTCCCTCACGTAGCTCAAAAGAGATTGTGCCCTGGTACGGTCAAGCTCGCTGAACACGTCGTCAAGGAGAAGGATCGGCGTCTCGTGACACCGATCTTTGAGGTAGAAAAATTCTCCGAGCTTCAGAGCCACCAGATATGTCTTGTGCTGACCCTGAGAAGCGAACTTGCGCAAATCGAGCCCGTTGATCGTCAGCAAAAACTCGTCGCGATGCGGCCCTACCAGCGTCGCCCCGAGCCGGAGCTCGTCTATCCGCCTTGCTTCGAGCTGCGAGAGGAGTTCTTCAGCAACATGCGCTTCCTGGAGGCCTTGCGATATCGTCACCATCGGCTCATAAACCATCGTCGGTTGCTCATCGAGGCCCACCAGATGGTGATAGGCAGATTCAATATAGTCGTGAAACTCGGTCACAAATTCATTCCGCTTGCATATGATTGAACTTCCCAATGTCACAAGCTGTTGGTCCCAGGGCCCGGTGGCGGAACCTGGTTCCTTTCGCGAAGCCTTCGCCTCAGAGAGCACCTTGTTCCGCTGGCGCAGGACCCGCCGATATTCCATCAGGGTCTGGAAATAGTGCGCGCTGGATTGAGAGATCACAAAATCCACAAACCGCCTCCGCTCCGCCGGACCGGCCGTCGTGATGGGAGCGTGCTCGGGGGAACATATAACGACCGGGAATCTCCCGATGACCGAGGAGAAGGGCTCAATGGATCGTTTGTTGATTGAGAATACCTTCTCACCCCGCCCCCCTGAATACGCGACCCGGACCATAGAGGGCGTTCCGCGCTCCGGCAAAAATGTTCCTTCAACCTCGAAGAGTTCTTCGCCGAACGCCAGCGCCAGCGAGTCACCGGCTGCGTAAAAGCTTTTTGTCAGACAGAGGTAGGAGATCGCCTCGATCACATTTGTCTTGCCCTGTCCATTGTCCCCCAGGAAGACGTTGGCGCCGCCTCCGAACTCGAATGATGACTTAAGATGATTGCGAAAATGTTGAAGCGTGAGAGATACGAGCTTCATTGCACTCTCATCTCATGTATTCAATCTCACGGGCATAACCAGCATCAGCAGATTCTCCCCCGCCTGCTGGTCAACCGGCTTGATGATGCCGGCCCGCGTGGGCGTGCTGAGCATCATCTGAATTTCATTCGTATCAACGTGTGAAAGGATATCGATCATGTAAGCGGCATTGAATGCTATCTCCATGGGCTCAGATGAATACTCGCATGGTAGCGTTTCCTTCGCCTCGCTGCCAAAATCGACGTCCTCGGCCGACACGGCGATCGATCCTTTTTTCAGAGAGAACCGAACCTGGTGCGTCGTGGTGCTCGCATACAACGCCGTCCGGCGAACCGATGATATCAGCTGATTTCTATCGACAACTACCTTCTTGTCGTTATCCACGGGTATGACACTCTCATAGTTGGGGTACTTCTCCTCGATCATTCTGGAAACCAGCGTGATGCCGCCGAATGAAAACATTGCATGTGTATCGCTGAACGAAACCGTGCTCTCCGATTCTTCAAGGGACTTCAGGGCGAGGCCCAGGGCTTTCCCTGGAACGATAACATCGCGATCTCCACTCTTGGTCGAAAACGAAGAATTTATCAGCCGAACGAGCCTGTGCCCGTCAGTAGCCACTGCCCGAATTTCATTCTTCTTTATCTGGAACAAGACTCCCATCATCGCCGGCCGCAGCTCGTCCGTGCTCACCGCAAATAATGATTTTGTAATCAACCGCCTGAGGGTATCCGTGCCGATTTTCATCTCGTCGTTCGCCTTAAATACGGGGACCGGGGGATAGTTTTCGCTCGATTCGCCGGTGAGCTTGTACTCGCCATTTTCCGTATTCATGACGATTCTATTACCCTCCGTCTCCGCCGCGAATGCAACCTCCGTGTTCGCAAGAGCCCGTATCGTCTCGGTGAGTCTCTTGGCCGGGACTGCAATTTTCCCACTGCTTGAACTCTTGACGCTGATCGTCATGGAGATCGTTGTATCGAGATCCGTAGCTATGATTGTTAATTTTTCCTTGGAAAGGTCGAAAAGAAAATTCTCCAAAATAGGCAGGGGGGATTTTGATGGGATAACCCCGCCAACCACGTTGAGCGCCTTTTGCAATTCAGTACTGACTATCGTGAATTTCATTAGGATGTCCTTGTTAGTGCTGATTGAGCGATTCTGGAGAAGTAACCAATATACCAAATTCCAGCGTCATTTTCAATGAAAACAGGTGTTTTTCCACCGATACTATCTTATAATATATAGAAAGGAAAACAAATAGATGATGATTAATAAGGAGCGTTGATATGTTGATTATCCCCGAATCTTCACATCATGGATACGCAACGGACAATATGAATGTTTGCAACTTGTGCACGCGAGGTGAACAGTCGTCGGCTTGTCCACATCTCATACCGTTTCTCCTTTGAATACCAGGAGAGGCGGAATTATTAACAACATAGCGGGATTTATACACAGGTTATGGACAAAGCTAAAATAAAAAACCCGACTCAGCATCGGGCGAAAAAAGGGAGATGGATCTCTCACGATCCCATTTCGAGCTTGGACCTCAACAGGTGGACAAGGTTTCGCTGTTTAACGTCGTTCTTCATACTATCTTCAATTGTTTGATACGCGTGGATGACCGTGCTGTGGTCGCGCCCGCCAAAGTGAAGTCCGATTGTTTTCAGAGACGAGTTCGTGAGCTCTTTGGTAAGATACATCGCGATTTGACGTGCGTTTACAACTTCTTGTTTTCGAGTCTTGGCACGGATCAGATCTGCGGGAATCCGGAGATGGTCGCAAACCGTACGCTGGATTTCCTCGACGGTCAAATGGGAACGTAGTTCGCCAACGATGGATCGCACCACCTCTTTCGCAAGTGCAAGATCGATGCGCCTGACGTCGAGCGAGGCACGGGCTAATAAGCTTATGAGACAACCTTCGAGCTCGCGAATATTTGTCGTAACATTTGAGGCGATAAATTGGACAACGTCATGATCGAGATCGGCCCCGCTGTCGCTGCTCTTTTTCCGGAGAATCGCCATCCGCGTCTCGAGGTCGGGTGATTGGATCTCCGCAGCGAGCCCCCACTGAAATCGCGAAATAAGGCGTTCATGGAGTCCTTTGAGCTCTTTGGGAGGTCTGTCGGAAGAAAGGATGATCTGCTTTCCTGAATGATAAAGAGTATTAAACGTGTGAAAGAAAATGTCCTGTGTCTTTTCCTTCCCCGCGAAAAACTGGATGTCGTCCACGA
>DASYTP010000017.1:0-8920 GCA_036002145.1 Bacteroidota bacterium
GGGAACAGCGCCCCCGAGAGCAGCCACAGGGGGATCAGGAAGAGATTCATGATGGCGTGGAATGCCTGAGTCGAGTCCATGCGCCACGCGATGAGAAATCCCAGCCCGCTCAACCCGAAAGAGACAACCAATAGCGCAACAAGGACGACGAGAAAAGACGTTATGTCCAGTGAGATCCCGATCAACGGCGTCAACGCGAGCAAGATGATTGCCTGAATCATTGCGAGAGCGGTGCTTCCAAGGATTTTCCCGAGTGCTATGCTTGCCCGCGATACCGGCGCGACGATGACCGACTGCAGAAAACCCTCTTTCCGATCCTCAATGATTGAGATTGTCGAAAAGATTGCGGTAAAGAGAATAATGAGCACTATTGTGCCGGGGAAAAAATATTCGAGGTAGTTCATTTCCGGCGGTGCGTTCGGATGGTGGAACGAGGTACCTAGTCCGGACCCGATGAGGAACCAGAACACAAGTGGCGAGCCGATGACGCCTACGACACGCGTTCGCTGACGGTAGAACCGCACGAGCTCCCGCCTGCAGAGCGTCAACGAGGCGAGGAAGAAGCTTGATTGCGATGAAGTGACATTCATAATGACTTACCAGTCAGTTTTCCCAAAACCTATGTCCCGTTTTTCGAATAAAGACGTCCTCGAGCGTTGGTTTCGAGAGCGTCACGGTTTCGATCTGACCCGGAAATGCTTCGACGAGCTGTGGAATGTATTCATGTCCGTGATGGCGCTCCAATCGGACGATCCTGTCGATCACCTGTGTGGAGACGGAGAATCGCTGCTCGATTGCACGGGAGAGCGCTTCAGGTTCCGTCGATGTCAAGGAGATGACATCTCCCCCTATCTCCTGTTTCAATTCGTGCGGCGAGCCAAGGGCAACAAGGATTCCTTCATCGACGATGGCGAGGCGGTCGCATCGTTCGGCTTCATCAAGGATGTGCGTCGTGAGCAGGACCGTTGTCCCCAATGTATCCCTCAGCTCCCGGAGGTACTGTGTGAAATCCCGGCGCGCACCCGGATCGAGCCCGGTACTTGGCTCGTCGAGCAGGAGCAACGGCGGGTTATGCAAGAGGCTCTTGGCAAGCTCCACTCTCCGCTGCAGCCCGCCGGACAGGCTCTCGACCAGCTCGTTCGTCCGGTCCAGTACCCCGACCTGTGTGAGGGTTTCCGTGATGCGCTGTTGGAGATGCTCCCCGCGGAGATTGTACAGGTGCCCCTGATGGAGAAGGTTTTCTCTGACCGTGAGTTTCTTATCAAGGCTTGGATTCTGAAATACGACCCCGAGCGAGCGGCGAATTGCATCAGGATGTTCATCGAGAGTGTGACCGAGCAGGCGGACAACGCCGGCGGTCGGCCTGATGAGCGTCGAGAGAATGCGAAAGAGCGTGCTCTTGCCGCTGCCGTTCGGACCGAGGAGACAGAAGATTTCAGCCTGGTGGACGCTGAGAGAGAAATCCTTAAGCGCTACCCGCGGTTGTTTTTGTTTCCGGGTAGGAGGATAAGCATGAGTGAGTTTCTCGATGACTACAGTATCGGTCGGACCGGGCAAGAGCGCACTACGCCTTATCGATGCTCATGACGATCATCAGCAGCGGGAGGTACAACAACGAAGCGTAAAACAATCTCCGCGCATAGAGATTTACCTTCTGCGTACTTGCGACCGGATCCCCATGCATCGTGAAATGTCGCAGGATGATCCCATACGCAAGGAAAATAGCTCCGAAGACGATTGCGAGAATGGCATACAAGATGCCCGTCGATCCGATCACCGTTGTCATAACCGATGCAGGAAGCAGGGTGACCGTGAAGAGGATTATCTGCGCGCTCGTTTGCCGCGCGTCGTGGTCCATGACCGTGAGAATCTTGAACCCTGCCCGTGCATAATCCTTCCGGTACATCCACGCCAGCGACAGGAAGTGCGGAATCTGCCAGCAGAAAAGAATCGAGAAAAGAATCCAGGGCTCTGCGCTAAGCTCATTGCGGGCGGCAGTCCATCCCATCACAGGGGGAAGGGCGCCCGGGATTCCACCGACGATTGTGGCCCATGGCGTGATCCGTTTCAGGGGCGTGTAGAGAAAGATATAGGTCATAAACGTCAGTGCACCCAGGAAGCCGGTGAGTGCATTGGTAAATAAGGTCAGTTCAATGATTCCCGCAAGAGAACACACGAGGCCGAAGGCTAGTGCCTCGGCTGGAACCAGCCGTCCTGCAGGAAGAGGCCGCCGTTCCGTGCGCTTCATCAGCGCATCGTATCTTCGCTCGATATGCTGATTTAGTGCACCGGCCCCGCCGCCGAGAAGCATCGTTCCGATTGCGGTGTGGAGAAACGACATGCCGCCAAACGAACCCCTGGTACCCATGTAAAATCCGCACAACGCGCTGAGAACCGACAGGAACGTCAGCTCAGGCTTCATCAGCTCGATGTAGTCGAGGGCTCTCCAGCGAGACCGCGCGATCGGCTGATCCAGTATCTTCGCGTCTCCGCTCACGCGGTCACCTCACGTCCGGAGAAGGAATAGAAACGGAGAAGTCGAACACCATAAAGTTTCATGACATGGAGCGTGAGCAAGACACATGAGGCCAACAAAAACGCGCCTGTCGCCACGTGCGCCGTGGTCATCGTCACACTTTTCTGAGAGAGTACAGAAAGCGCGCCAAGAGTAATCTGAAGAACCAGAACGCCTATGAGAAGATAGGAGAAGCGGGATAAGCGCTTCGAGTGCTGTGACACCCTGAGCAAACGGACCGAAGTCCAGATCACCATGAACGAGACCAGTGCAGCCCAATATCGATGCAACATGTGGATGACAATCTGGGTTGGTGTAATGGGATCATCTGCCGCAATCCGGATGTTCTGTGCGAGAAGCTGACGGTTATACTCCGACAGGGCTTCGGGAGAGAGAGATGGAAAAACCTGACCATACGCCAGCGGAAAATCCGGAACGGCAAGACCCGATTGCGTATGTCGCATCAACGCCCCGAGGATGAGCTGGAAAAAAACCGACATCGTCGTCAGCAGACAGAGTGTGAATAATCTCGGTGAGGATGAGTCGTTCAGGGGCTGTGGTTGTTCAGCGCGCCACCATGCGGACGTCAGCAGGGAAATGGCCGCTATGATGGACAGAAACGTCTGCGCGAGCGTCGCATGGCTTACCGAGATCGGCGTGGGAAGAAGAAACTGAACAGTGAGTCCGCCGAGGATTCCCTGGAGTATGACAGTTGCGAGCGCGATGAATCCAAGTACTCGCACCCAACGACGGTCTTCTCTCCGCCATAACCAGATTGCAAGGATCAGCGTAAGGAAACCGACAGTTGAGGCGATCAGGCGGTGGCTGTGCTCGTAAAAAATTCCGCCGACCATCTGATCGAGCGGATAGGCGAACATGAAATGACCGTACGTCGTTGGCCAGTCAGGCACAGAGAGGCCCGACTGTGTGCTGGTGACTAATCCTCCGGCGATGATCAGCAGGAAGGTGCAGAAGGTGGTGAATTGCGCGAAGCGGTGGAGGTTGTTGTAACTTGTCAATGTTGCGATTCCTGGACAGCAGACGTTGAGGTGGAATCCGTTGGCACTCCGGATGTCGCGTCGCCTGCTGGTGGATTCAGCGCGGACTCTTCCTGGTCGTACCATGCCTTGAACTCCTCGGGAGTCTGGACGGTCACGTAGCCGCGCATCCTGTAGTGACCGAGGCCGCATAACTGGGCGCAGGCGATCTCCGTCGGTGTGGCGGGAGCGAGCACGATTTCGTTCATCCCGGCTTCCGCAAATTTGGTAATTAACTCCTCGGTAAGGGGGTCACCTTTGGCGCAGATCTGGGTCCCCGATTTATCGGCGTACTGCTCCATCACCACGAACGGGTCGATGTAGGAAGCCTGGCGGGCGGTTACTTCTTTCACTCCGGCCTCCGCAAGCTTCGTTACCACGTCCTCCGTGAGCGCTTCATTTTTTCCGGCAATCATCTCACCTGCCCCGGTCTTCTGTTCCTCCATGAGGACGAATTTCTCGAGATTCGCCACCGAACGATTTGAAACTTCGTTCATGCCGGCGCCAATGATCCTCTCGATATTCTCGGCGTTCAGATGATCGCCTTTAGCCACCAGGGATGAACCGGAAGAGTCAGTGACATCCTGCATGATCATCTGGTCGCGCATGTCCATGCCCTTCCTGAGAGACGTTTTGGTCATCTGGGGCAGGACCACCTTGCCGACTTTTTTCATTGCTGCCGCGATCGAAAATCCGTGACGAAGCTCCTCCCGGATCTGTTCGGTCGTTTTTACGGGTGTGAACCAGATTGGAATTGAAGTTCCCGGAATTGCGTCGTGTTTCGCGCGGTAGAAGGGGAGATTGAAACTGTGGATGACATCCTTTGTCGTCAAGTCGATAATGACGGGCTTGTTCACTGGCAGGTTCAGTTGATTGATCGTGGTGATGTCGTCTTTGGCGTCCTGGTCGGTACGGTCGAGGCCCAATGGATTATCCGTATCGATCAGCTTAATGTCCCGTCTGCCGAATTTCCCGTCAGGGCCGGGATAGTGGATGTTCCAGGCGAACTGTTCTGCGACAACGTGAATTCTCAGCGCATCCTTCTCGGCAGGGAACGCATCAACGCGTTTCGACCAGAGTGGGATCGAGAACCCGACGAGCAGGATCACCTCGATGACGAGGACGCTGACCTCGAGATAATTGGAAAAGTGGCTCTTGACGCCCGCGTAGTTTGCCTTCGGATTACGGGATTTGCGAAAACGAATAAGGGTGAAGATATAGAAAATCCCCCACCCGAAGAAGAGGGCGAACATCAGCCAGTGTACGATGCCGATGAGGCCATCGAGTGCAGGACCGTGTTGCGATCCATCGGGGGGCAGATTTAAGAATTCTTCCATTCAACGACTCCTTTTTCGTTATTCTCGCGAAGCGTTCCGTCGTGGCTGACATACATTTGGGCCGAAAGCATCGCCTGGTGGTGCTTCGCTCGTTTCCACAACAAAAAGAAACACCCTACGATCGAGGTGAGCACAAATCCGGTTATGCCGAGCATGAACAGGATTGCGGTATTCATTCCGGCGGCCATTGGAGAATCCGGCGCACCGTAGCACGCGGGACAAGCCGATACCGAAGCGGATGCAACAATTAACCCGGCCACTGTCACGACAATCCGATTGGCACGCGTCATAAGAAACTCACATGTCTCAGTTTTTTCAGGAATCGGACTCCGTAAAGAATGAGCCCGATCCCGCTGACGAAAGACAACACCGCACCGGCTACCAGCACCTTGTTGCCATTCGACGTAAATTCAATCATCAACCACACCGCAAAGCCGAACGCAGAGAGCACGGAGAGGGTAATGAAGAAAATATGGAACGCCTTCAACGACATTACTTGATGGTGATCGGATTCGCGTGATGAAATAACGGTAAGCCCATCAGGACGGCGAAGAACACCACCGTGAGAATCAGAGTCATGAAGATCATTTTTTTCTCGGAGATGAGGTGCATGAAGTAGCTGGCAACGAGAGATCCCTTGATCGCAGCGATCAGCAGGGCGACCATGATCGCCGTTGTCACGCTCAGGTGAAAGCTCGCAACCGTTACGGTCACGATGGTCAACCCCATCAGGCTGACGAACACAATGATATACTTCCGTACGTGATGCTTTTTGAATTCTTCAATGTTGGTCGTTGCTTCCATCTCATCTCCTTAGAGTAAGTAAAATACGGGGAACAGGAAAATCCACACGAGATCTACAAAATGCCAGTAGAGACCTGCAACCTCGATCCGGTTGGTGAACCGCTCAGGCTCGGTTTTCCACATCTTGCTCCCGGATCCCCAGAAGTATCCGTTGACGATCATTCCCCCGATGACGTGCAAGCCGTGCAGTCCCGTCATCGTGAAATAAATGGCGAGGAATGTGCTCGAACTGGGCAATTCACCCGCCGAAATGTGGTGCCCATACTCAAAACCCTTGATGATCAGAAAGATCACACCGGCAAGGAACGTAAGTCCGATATACATCTTGTACTTTTTGAAATCCTTCATCACGAGCGACGCCCATGCCATGACCATGGTGATGCTCGACGTGATGAGAACCACCGTGTTGACGGTCGCGAGCGGAACATCGAGCTCGCCATGTGGCCAATCGGGAGCACCGATACGCATGAGGATATACGTGGTGAACAGAGCGCCGAAGAGCATCACCTCCGAAGCGAGAAAGAGCCAGATACCTAACTTTGCATTGAACAGCCCCGAATCGGGTCGGGGAGTTACCGTGTAGGGAATTTCCATCTTATGCTTTCATTGGTTCGTTCTGTGGGGCGAAATCTTTTCCGTTTCCGGGGAGACTGTATTCATAGGGTCCGTGATACACCTCCGGAAGTTTTGCGAAATTTCCGTGCGCGATCGGCGGGCTTGAAGTCGCTGACCAATCGAGCGTCGTCGCTTCCCAGTGGTTGGATTCGACCTTCTTCCCTCGTCTCATGCTCATGAATAAATTGATGATGAAGACGAGCTGGAACAGCGCCATCACCCATGCGCCGATGGACATGACTTCGTTAAGGTAGAGTACGTTTTGTGCGTGAGCGTACTGTTGTCCACCGTCGTACAGCCGGCGGGAAACTCCGGCGAGCCCCTGGATCAGCATAGGGAAGAAGATGACGTTCATGCACACAAACGATCCCCAGAAGTGAACTTTTCCCATCGTTTCATTCATCGTGCGACCCGTGATCTTCGGGAACCAGTAGTAAATTCCGGCGAACAGGGCGAAGATCGTGCCCGGAGCCACAACGTAGTGGAAGTGCCCTATGACATAGTACGTATCGTGGAGCGGAATGTCTGAGGCCGATAATCCCAACGGCAGCCCGGTCAGTCCCCCGATGCCGAACATCGGCAGGAACGCCAACGCGAATAACATCGGTGTGTTAAACCTTATCGATCCACCGTAGAGCGAGATGAACAAACACGACAGGATGATGACCGACGGAATCGATATGATCATCGTGGTTGTTTGAAAGAAGGAGCTGATCGCGGTCCCCATCCCGGTAAGGAACATATGATGTGCCCACACGATGAACGACATGAACCCGAGGAAGATGATCGAATACACCATCGATTTATACCCCCACAGAGGCTTGCGCGTGTTGTTCGTTATGATTTCTGCAACGATGCCCATTGCAGGGAGGATCAGGACATACACCTCGGGGTGCGCGAGGAACCAGAACAGATGTTGCCACAGCAACGGATTTCCACCCCCAGAGTTGGGCCAGATTTGTCCGCTCACAACCAATCCCGAAGGAAGAAAGAAACTTGTGCCCGCTAACCGGTCCATAAGTTGAAGGACGCCCGCGGCTTCCAGGGGTGGGAAGGCGAGGAGAAGAAGGAATCCCGTCACGAACTGAGCCCAGACGAAAAAGGGAAAGCGCATCAGTGTCAATCCCTTAGCCCTCAACTGCAGCACGGTCGTGATGAAATTGACTGATCCCAGCAGGGACGACGTGATCAGGAATACCATGCCGATCAACCAGAACGTTTGTCCTCCCCAAAAGCCGGGTACCGTAATATCGGAGAGCGGGGGATATGACGTCCAACCGGACTGGGCGGATCCACCCGGGATAAAGAAGCTGTAGAGCATAACAATGCCGCCGACGAAATATACCCAGTAACTCGCCATGTTGAGCTTCGGGAATGCCATATCGGGCGCACCGATCTGTAAGGGCATGACGTAATTTCCGAATGCGCCGACCGCGAGGGGGACGACACCAAGGAATACCATGATCGTGCCGTGCATCGCGCCCAGCTGATTGTAGTATTCAGGAAGCATGATTCCGTCCGGAAATCGTTCGTCACCATTTCCGAGGAAATACACGAGTGCTCCCATTCCGATGAGCAGAACTCCGACCAGCGTGCCGAGTGAGGGTCGGAAACCCGAGACGAGGATGACGATCAATCCGATGACCACGAACGGAAGGACAAACTTCATCGCTGGGAACGGCTCGCCCGGATAGGCCAGCTGCCAGCGCATCACCATCATCAGTGTGAAACCGAACAGCAGAAAAAGCAGGCTGCTGATGCCGTACTGAATACCTATGACCTTATGATCGGTCGAGAAGATATACTTCCGCCAGAAGCTCTGCTCCTCATGATGGAGATGCAGATCGACGGCGTGAACTGCATGCCCGGTTTGTGTGATGTTGTTCGATCCCAATTAATTTCCTCCAAAAGTAAAGTCGGCAGTTTTCGTATCTCCCGACCCAACCGTCACGCTCATCGTTTGCGCCGGAAATTTTTCATGCCATGCCTCGATCTCGTACGTTCCCGGAGGCAGGTCCTTTATGGTATAGTTCCCCTGGTCATCGCTCACTGCGTAGAACGGATGATCCAGGACGCCGGCGTATGCCGCCATCCAGTTGTGAACTTCGCACTTGATTTTAACCATGACCTCAGCCTTGTCGAACTTTTGAACCATCTTCATCCCTTGCTTCGGCTGCGCAATGTTGAACGCCTTGCTGTTCTTGGGAAGCGCATGGATATTGTGCAGCGTGTTATCGCTGTTCGTGATTTCGATCGGCTGGTTGACCATCACACCGAACATGTGCGGGGTGTACATACATCCCTTCTGATCGATTGTTTTTTTCTGCGCTGGCATGGGAAACTTTTTCCCCTCTAATCCTTTCTTTACATAGAGGAAAACATATTGCAAGGTGTTGTTGGGGTTAACCACGATCTGCTGCGGCTCGACGCTTTTCCCAGCGTGAAGTTTCATACATTTGGGGTCGGCGTTCATTTTGATTGCCGTGGCGGCAGGTTTTGGGCCCTTGAAGTTAATTTTCCCCGTGACTGTACCTCCAAAAGAAGTTGCAATCATCAGGCAGGTGAGAATACTCGTAGCTATGATACCAAAAGAACGACGCATGGGATATCTC
>DASYTP010000018.1:0-4972 GCA_036002145.1 Bacteroidota bacterium
TTTCTCCTCAATCCAGATCCCGTTACACGATGAACAGACCAGCAGGGAGGGGCCACTCTTCTCAAGCTGAATTGACTTGATGGCCACATTGCAGCGGGTACAGTATCCCGTCCTGGGTGTGTTACCTCCACGGAGATGACCGGGCGCGGGCTTGACTGAAGAAAGCCAATGCTCGAGGACGTTCGGCAGTTCTCCAGTCTCGATCCAATACCCGTTGCAGGAATCACAGGATTCGACGCTGTTCAGCCCGAGAAGTCGTACTGTCAGTCCTTTATCACACGATGGGCATTGCATGGTGTTATCCGGGACAGCTAGCCTGGACAATTCGAATTGATTCCGGAAAATCTACGTCCACGACTTACTTACTTTTTGACGAATATGCATAATAACCAATTGCCGCGCCGATGAGCCCTGCGCCGATAGAAATTGAAATATACACCGGCAACTCCTTCAAAAACTGATCCCGTGAAATTGGAATTGACACTAACTGACCGTGCCAGGAGCCGATCGACCTATTCCACCAAATCGCGAAAAGGGCACCGGCTGCGTAGAGGTAAAAAGAATACAGCGCTGCATTCAAACGTTTGTTCCGCATTGGTCTCACGAAGATTCGGCTAATCAACAGCCATAGTTTCATCATTGATCTCCTGAATCGATGGATATTTATCTCTTCAATCTGGCCTGAGTCTGGCGCGGTGCCTGGACGAGAGATCGAACGATATGTTCGGTACATCCAGATCGCCATTAGCAGAGCAAACACCCAGAGAAGAATGCTGCCAGTGCGGATTGCGCCCCAAAGAACCACACCAAATAAGAACGGTTCAACCGAATTCCGGAGAATATTGGACCACATCTCAGTTCTTCGTTCGCGGTTATGTGAAATGGCAAATTGGAGCGATATGCTCAGCGGGAGAAGCAACGCTTCGCGGATTATTTTTGCCTTGTTTTTTTTGCTTCATAATATCAATCGAATCGTAGCGCGAAGTGTCACTTCGCGCTACTCCCCACCACTATCGCATCCGCCTCAATCTCCACCAGCATGTCGGGATCGATGAGGCGGCTGACTTCAACCATCGTCGTTGCCGGTAAAACGTCTCCGAAAAATTCGCGATGTGCTCGCCCGATCTTCTCCCAGTCTTCGATGTTGATAACGAATATTCTCGTGCGCACGACGTCGGTAAGGCGGGCGCCGGCTTTCACCAGTGCTTTCTCGATGTTTTTGATAGTCTGCACGGCCTGCGTGTACACGTCGTGTTTTCCCACGATATTTCCGTGTTCGTCGGTGGCGGTTGTTCCCGTGACGAACACATGCGGGCCCATGCGTACTGCGCGCGAATAACCGACGATGGGTTCCCACTTCGTGCCTGAAGAGATATTCGTTCGCTGCATGTTGGAAGTCCTAGAAGAGTTTGGGAATGAGAGGAGGCACCCGTCGTGCATAATCGTCAAACGCAGCGCCGAACGTTTTCCGCAGCAGGCGTTCTTCGATCTTCACGCGGATCATCGCGCCGAACCAGTAGATAACGGCAGCAAGCAACAGCGCATACCACGTGCTGAAGGCGAGTCCGGTGGCAACCAGCATGCCGAGCATCCCGCTGTATATCGGATTCCGGACGCGGCCGTACGGTCCGTTCGTGATGAGCCGGTGTTGCTCGACAATGCGAGCCGCCACCGACCATTGCCTGCCCAGTTTTTTTATTGCCGCCGTCGTCATCCAGACCGATCCGAATGAGAGCATCACTGTGAAAACGGCGATGGCGACGTCGAATGTGACTCCAGGCAACGGGACGAGATATGCGGTATCCCGACGGAATGTCGCGACGAGTGCAAAAGCGATCCCCTGCATGATAATACCGATGACTGCTTTCCGGTCGCGCTTCTCTTCCGCGGCTTTCTGCGGCTTCTTCATGAGAATCATCGCGCCGGCGAATGCGAACCATGAGATCATGACCGCAGCCAGGGGAATATAATAGAGGAGCTCGAAAGCGGACATACTCACATTGCAACAAACTTAGAGGATACTGAGATCATCCGTAGTAAAATCACGAGGCTCATTCAGCCTCTTTTCGAGAATTTTTTTCACTTCCGGCCACTCCGACTCGATGATGCTGTAATAAACAGAATGCCTCAGGCGACCCCCCTGCGATACCATGTGGTTACGCAGGATTCCCTCTTCCTTTGCCTTTATGCGGAGAAGAGCATTGCGCGATTGTGTGTTCAAGGAATCGGTCTTGAACTCGACACGAATGCAGTTAAGTGTTTCGAAGGCATGAGTGAGTAGCAAATATTTTGTTTCAGTGTTGATGATAGTTCGCTGCCAGGGCCGGCCGATCCACGTCCAGCCGATTTCGAGTCGCCGGTTCACGGTGTCGATGTTTCCATAACGCGTGCTGCCGGCAATCTTGCCCGTGGATTTATCGATGATCGCAAAAGGCAATGCCATTCCTTCCCGTTGACATTCCAAGGCGACTTCGATATACTCTTTCATATCTTCCGGAGTGCCGATGTTCGTCGTCGTCCATTTCCAGAGCTCAGGATCGAGTCCGACTTCAGAGAGAGCCTGAAGATGAGCGATGGAAAGAGGCTCTAGCCGGACCGAATGTCCTTCCAATAGTATAGGTGTGGGGGTTGGCATCTGATGGGGCATCACTGTGGTATTGATTCAACGTTTCCAATACAGGTATGCGGGCAACCCGGACAGGACGATCCCCAAACCAATCAACGAATCACGCGGGCTTTCTTTGATGCTGAATCCCACCAGTCCCATTGCAAATAAGATAAAGAGAATCGGCGTAAAAGGGTAGCCCCACGTTTTGTACGAACGGGGTACGTCGGGAGATCGTTTTCTCAGGATGAACACGGCGCCGGCAGACATCGAATAAAATAGCCAGGAAGCAAAGACGACATAGGTGATGAATTGATCAAAGGTTCCCGAGAGGATGAACGCAGACGATAATACCGCCTGTGCGATCAGAGATGGAATGGGTGTAGCATACTTTGGATGGACGGTACCGAGCCATTTGAAAAACAATCCCTCCTTCGCCATTGCGTAATAAATGCGCGGGCAAGTGAAGATGAATCCGTTGTTCGTACCGAACGTCGAGATGATGACCGCAAGAGAAATGAACACCGCCCCGCCTGTGCCCATTATTTTCACCGTCGTGTCGGATAGTACGAGCTGTGAATGTGCGGCAGTTTCGATCGGCAAAACATACGATACTGCGCAACTAATGAGAATATACAGGAGAATGACGATGATAGTTCCGATCGCGAGGGAGCGTGGAAGGTTTCGTTGCGGATCGATGACCTCCCCGGCAACGTAAGTGATCTCGATCCATCCGTCGTACGACCACAGCGCTGCCACCATCGCAAGCACGAAGGGCCCTGTAAGAGAAGCCATGGGCATCGACGGAAGAACAGGTGAAAAGTTCGACGTTGAGCCGCCCGAGAGCATGAAGCTCAGAGCGGCCAGCGCAAGCAAGGCGCCAATCTTCGTAATGGTGAACACATTTTGAATTCCGGCGCCGACTTTGATGCCAAAACAATTGATGGTCGTCAGAAAGACAATCGATGCGATTGCCATGAGTTTCGTTTCCTGTCCGCCCATCGGAAAGAAATAACTCATGTAGGTGGCGAACGTAACAGCGACCGCCGCTATGGATGCCGTGTTGATGACCGTAAACGCTGCCCATCCGTAGAGGAATCCCCAGAGCGGGCTATAGGCCTCGCGCAGGTACACAAATATTCCGCCCGCTCGCGGCATCATCGCTCCCAGCTCGGCCACGGACATCACCCCGAACAGGCTGACGATTCCGCCGACGATCCAAACAAGAATGATCGGAAAGGAGGATTGAAGATACAGCGCGATTGTCGCAGGCACGATGAATATTCCCGATCCTATCATGCTGCCGGCGGTGATCATCGTCGCGTCGAGGAGAGTGAGTTTGCGGGGGAGGTCTTCGGTTATATGACTATTCATCTTTGTGTATCCTATTTTCTTAGTGCCTCAGTGGAGGCTGAGATTTGCCACAAAGACACAAAGTTAGATGATCAATCGCTTGACGCCGTCCTTGATGAGAGGTACATTGAAGTTAATGAGATAACCCAGTCGCTTTCCCGTTAACTTCAGATGGCTGAGCAATTGCGCTTGCCAGACTGGCTTGACCTCATCAACTGCTTTGAGTTCGCAAATAACCAGATCATTCACGAGCACATCAAGTCTCAATCCTTCGGCGAACTTGATTCCATCGTAAATGATCGGAATATCGAGTTGTCGGCTGAACGACAGCTTCCTCTTTGCGAGTTCATGGCAGAAGCAAACCTCATAGACCTTTTCTAATAAGCCGGGACCCAAGTGGGCGTGTATTGTAAACGCTGCGTCGGCAATTTTTTTCCAATTTCCTCTTCTTCATTTGTCAGCGGCAAGAAACTCTGTTTGAGATCCTTAGTGCCTTCGTGTCTTAGTGGCATTCTTCTTTCCTCCCCTTAAAAGTTTCAGGTAAGATGTCTTCAACAGGCATTGAAAATGATATACACCTTCTTCCATCTCGGGCGAGAACCTTCCTTTGTCGTACGCGATTGACTCCAGGCCCCTCTGAACAAGCTCACAAATCTCGATATCCTCCTTTTGAATCCTGTCGCTGTAAGAAATATCGTCTTCAATTTTTCTGAGTGCTTCCGGCAAAGCGATATCATCAAAATAGTAATCGAATACCACGTTGCATTTGTTGTGCGCCACCGGCAGGACCAGGTTCGTCTGCACCCGGCCGGGAAGGATGTTCATCATGAAATTCGGAAAAACGAAATAATAAAACGCTTCTCCCTCGCCGGAAGTATACACGTTATCTTTTCCGGTGAACGGGCTGTACTGGAGCGAGTAATGCTCGTACGTTTCCGTGACGTACTTTTGATAGTCGAGCAAGTTGCAGAGCTCCGGATGGACGAAGGGGAGATGATACCCTTCAAGATAATT
>DASYTP010000019.1:0-5980 GCA_036002145.1 Bacteroidota bacterium
TGATCTTATATTCAAACCGGTGTTTACCGGAGAATCTTACGAGCGCTACTGCATCCTGGATGAGCCGCTCGACGTTCACGATCTTGAAGACATAGGAGAGCTGTCCGGACTCGAGCTTGGTGATCGATAGCGTATCCTCTGCGAGCCGGTTCAACCGACTCGCCTGGTTGACCATGAGCTGCAGGTATTCCTTGACCCGCGGCATCTCCTGCACCACCTCATTTTTCAGCAACGACCGTCCGGCAAGCATGATGCTCGCCAGCGGCGATCGGAAATCGTGCGAAACGATGCCCAGGAATTCAGACTTCATTGTGTTTACCTCCGTCAGCTTCGTATTCGCCTTCCGGATCTCTTCGTAGAGTCTCGCATTCTTTATCGCCGTGCCGAACTGGTCGCAAATTGTCTCCAGGACTACGGCGTCGGTCTCGTCGAAAGCATGGAGCTTCGCATCTTCAACATTAAGGACACCCACGACTTCATTATCTATTCTGATCGGGATCGCCAGCTCCGATTTCGTGTTGTGATACTCGTAGACCATGTACCGGGGATCAAGCGCCACGTCGTTGCACAACACTCTCTCCCCGTGCTCCGCAACCCATCCGACAATTCCCTGCCCCGTCGGCTGCCGGTAGTCGTGCGGCAGGAAGTCGACGAAATTACCCGAGTGGGCTTCAAGCACGAGCTCTTTTTTGTCCGGTGAGAGGAAAAACAACGTCACGTCAAAATAGCTGAACGTCCGCCTGATCGTCGACGCCGCAACGCGCATCAGCTCGTCGAGATTGAGCATTGCCGTGAGCTGATTCGAGACTTTGTTGATCAGCTCGATCTGCGCCATGCGTTTTCGGGAGTTTTCCACGACCGACGCGTTTCTCAGCGCGGACGCGAGAACCAGTGCGAGCTGCTGTGCTATCGCGCGATCTTCCTCTCGGTACACGCCCGTCCCTACCGACCCAAAAACGATCGATCCGGAGATTTCGCTCATCGTGCGCAACGGAACGATCAGTAACGATTCAATGCCGATCTCCAGTAACTTTCCTTCCAGCGAATAACAGAAGGCAGGACCGGACTTGATCCCCTCCATGATAGCAGACTGATTCTTGATCACCCAGCCGGGCATTCCCTCGTCGATGAGAAAATGCTTATGGTTCAGCTCAGTCGCGTCGGCAACCGGCGACAACGTCGTGACGACGAAATGCGATTGCGCGCGATTGACCGAGGTCAGGAAACAAACCTGGTACTGAATCAGCCACTTCGCCTCATTTCGCACGACTTCGAGGATCTCGTCACGGGAACGCGCGGCGCCGATCTTTAGTGCCACCTCATGGAGCAGGGAGACACGCTGCACCATATCGGAGGTCGCCGCTGCTTTGGTCTGAGCCTTTTCCCTTACAGATGCCATTTGCTGTTCACCGGAATCCGGCGTTGAAACGTTATTCGTCATGATCACCGCTTACTATAGTAGTTATGAATGTTTTCGTTGAATAATCTCACCCATCAGCATCGGTTTCTCCGAGGCCTGCTTCAGCGTGCGCATGATCCTGTCAGCGCCGCGCTTCGCTGCCACGATCACTAATCCAATACCGAGGTTGAATGTGCGCCGCATCTCATCCTCAGGGACATTGCCGCATTGTTGAATCAGCCTGAACAATGCCGGCCGTTCCCAGCGCTTCCATTCCACATGCAGTGCGAGACCGGGAGGTACCACCCTTTTCGTGTTCCCGACGATCCCTCCTCCCGTGATATGAGCGAACGCATGAGTCTCCGAAAAAACGGAAACTGCAGCGATCGCTTTCAGGTACGAGCGATGAACCGCAAGCAGCGAATCTCCCAGATTCATGTTAAGTTCTTCGACAAAGTCATCGACTTCAAAACGTTCGAATAATACCGTCCTCGCCAGGGAATATCCGTTCGTATGCAGACCCGTAGAGGGCAAGCCGATCAGCACGTCGCCGGATTTGACCTTTCGCCCGTCGAAAATTCTCTTTTTCTCGACTACACCGACAATCGTCCCTGCAATATCATACTCGTTCTGTCGATAAAAGCCGGGCATTTCGGCCGTCTCACCGCCTATCAAAGCGCACCCGTTTTCCCTGCACGCCTTCACCATGCCGTCTACAACACTTTCAGCTATTTTTGCCTGTAGTTTTCCCACCGCGAAATAATCCATAAAAAACAAAGGTCGGGCACCGCATACTGCAATATCATTGACGCAGTGGTTCACGAGATCCTGACCTATCGTATCGTGTTTCTCCATCAGGAATGCCACCTTCAGTTTCGTCCCCACCCCGTCTATGCTGGAAACCAGGACCGGTTCCTCCAGGTCGGAAAAGGACGCATCGAAAAATGCCCCAAAAGCCCCAATATCCGCAAGAACATTTTTTGAGAAGGTTGGTCGGACCTTTTCCTTGAGGCGACGCACAAAATCGTCACCTGCTGCAATGTTGACACCCGCCTGGCTGTATGTCGTTGTCACGATTGATTCCTAGGAGTAAATCATGATTTCGCCGTCAATATAAAGAGATTTATCAATATAATCTACCAAAAGGCGATAGGCATCACGTCCGATCCTTTTTCCTTGCGAAAAACGCGTATACTGCATATATTGAATTATCATACTATGAAATGCCTGAGATTACATACGAGCCAACAGGAAGTCCCGGTCGGAAAAATTGTCTGCCTCGGCAGGAATTATGCCGCCCATGCGAAAGAGATGAAATCGGAAATCCCGACAGTCCCTGTAGTGTTTCTGAAACCTTCCTCCGCCCTTATCCGCAACGGCGAACCGATAGTGTTGCCTTTGATTTCAAACGACGTACATTATGAAGTCGAGCTCGTTGTTGCGATCGGGAAGAGCGGCAAAGGCATTTCCTCAAGCGATGCCGGGGACCACATCCTGGGATACGGCATCGGACTGGATATGACACTGCGCGATGTTCAAAGTGAAGCGAAGAAGAAAGGACTGCCGTGGAGCGTTGCGAAAGGCTTCGACACCTCGGCGCCTGTTTCAGACATCATCCCGGGCAACGAAGTAAGAGACATTCACGATTTTCGCATTCGGTGTTCGGTGAATGGGGTCGTCCGGCAGGAGTCATCGACCATCGGGATGATTTTTTCGGTGGAAAAGATCATCGAATACGTTTCCTCCTTCCTCACGCTCGAGCGGGGCGATCTCATTTTCACGGGAACGCCGGAAGGCGTCGGGCCGGTGGTAGCCGGCGACGTCATCGAAGCTGAGCTTGTTGGTTACGCGAAAATCTCTCACCGTGTCATCGCCGATTAGGAATCGCAGACAATGAACCGGGGATTGCTTTTCAGCGGTGTAGTGTTGTTCGCGATGCTCGTCGCCGCTTCGACCAGGGTGACGGACGCCGGCATGAGGGGGGCCTCCGGAGCGGTCTACACTCCGCCAGCGTCAACTCTTCCAAGCGCTGAGTTCGATTCAATCAGAACCGATCTCAAGGATTATATCTGGCCCACCGACGCGAGCATGAAGCTTACGTCGTCGTTCGCAGAATACCGATCGACGCATTTCCACGGAGGGATCGACATCGGGACAAACGGCACCACCGGTTTCAAAGTATTCTCGGTGCGGGATGGCTACGTGTACCGCATCCGGATCATGCCCAACGGATACGGCAAGATGCTCTATGTGAAACATCGTGATGGATATTACAGCACGTACGCTCATCTGCTGAAATTCAACGAGCAGATCAGGAGGATCGCCCGGGACGAGCAATACCGGCTCGGGACGTATGCCATCGATCTCATTCTCGATTCGTCGAACGTCCCTGTCAGGAAGGGTGACGTCATCGCCTACACCGGGGATTCGGGGTTCGGCCCCCCTCATCTGCACTTCGAGATCCGCGACGAAAATCTTAATCCCGTCAACCCCATGCTGTGCGAAAATTTCGGCGTGCGGGACGATATCGCTCCATCCATCCGTCGTGTGATGGTATCGCCGCTGAACCCAAGCTCATCGGTTGAGAACTCACCACTTTCAAAGATCATGAGCCGGTTCCCACGACGCCACCGCCAGCTGACGATTCCTCAGACTCTTCGCGTGCATGGGATGATCGGCTTCAGCGCCGAAGCGTTGGACAGATCGGAGGGAACGTACAGCAAAGCAGGTATTCACAGGATGGAATTCTACCTCGACGACAGCCTGATTTACGCCATGCAGCTCGACCGGGTTCCCGCCGAAGACACCAAAGAAATCGATCTCCATTACGACTTCCCCACGATTCTTCACGGCTGGGGAAAGTTTCAAAAATTGTATATCGATGCCGGGAATACTCTCCCCTTCTACGACAGGAAACCAGTCGGGACGGGCGTCATCAATACCGAGAAGCTCACGGAGGGAGAACATGAGTATCGCATCGTCTGCAAAGACATTCATAACAACAGCACTCAGCTCACCGGGAAGATCCTTGCGAATCACGAACCTGAAATCCAGATAGCGCACCTCGACGAAGAGGAAATCACGATGTCGGGGAAGAATATATCCTCGATTGAAAAATTTTATGTCTTTGGGAAGAAAAACTCCGCTTACGATTGGAGCCAGCACACGTACGGAAGAGGAAAATTTGAACGCGACGGCAACGGTATTGAGCTGCCCGTGGACTTGAAAAGATATGACGTGATCAAAATTATCGCCGAGTCGAAATGGGGCTCGCGGTCTGCACCCCTTTATCACTTCTTAAGGAAACCGCAGGGTACGGCGAGGGAGATCCATCTCGCAACGGATATCTCCAATTATTATGTGCAGTTCACCGTCAGCTCCACCGGCATTTTCACCGAGCAACCGTCAATGATCGTTCAGGAGGGCATGCTCACCCGGTCCGTCCATCTTGACGCAATCGACGTTTATAAGTACACCGGAATTTTTGTGCCTTCGGCCGAATTCGAGGGAAAGCGTTTCGTGAATGTCGATGCAGAAATCAACGGACGCCGCTCGACTTCCCAGGATGCATTCGAGTTGTACCCAGTCATGTCGGGCAGACCGAACGGTTTTTCAATTCTGGAAAACCGGCTCAGGATAAGCTACGACTCTGCATCGGCGTACAAGACCTTCTACATGCAAGCGAGCACCGATGCGTTCAAGAATTCGACGGTCTACATTCTCGAGCCTCAGGATGTTCTGCTCAACCGGGGAATGAGAGTCACCGTCGATGCGGGAAAAAGCGACCCGCGGCTCGGGTTATACTTCAGGTCGAATGGCGGATGGGTCTTCCAAACCTCCACCGCTGACAGCGGGACGACGTTATTCTCCACAACGCTCTCGCGGACACTTGGTGAGCTCGCCCTGATGAAAGACGACGAGGAACCGACTCTCGGCAGGTTGCGCGCCTCTGCTCCCCTGGGAAACGTTTCGGTTGCATTTCGCTACCACGACGATCTCTCGGGTGTCGATACCGACGAAATAAGGATGTACGTTGACGACACGCCCGTGATCCCCGAGATCGACGGCGAGCACAACCGTGCGTCGTACAAATCGGAAGAGCCTCTTCCCAAAGGAAAGCATACCCTTCGCATTGTGGTGAAAGACCGCATGAAGAATGCGGCCGTGGTCACCCGCCTCTTCACTGTACGCTGACGCTTCCGGGTTTTTAATTCTCAATTAATCTTCATATTTTCAGGAAGTTCTCCCCCGGGAACTGTCTCCGTTGTATCTATTGAATCCTGAATCATGAATCTTTCGTATGCCTGAATTTCCAAAAGCTTACACTCCTGGAGATACTGAAGAGCGCTGGTACGCGTATTGGGAGAAGTACGGATTCTTCCATGCGAAGGTCAATCGCGGCAGGAAGCCATTTACCGTCGTCATCCCGCCTCCGAATATCACCGGCATCCTCACGATGGGACACGTCCTGAATAATACGATCCAGGATGTGTTCGTCCGCTGGAAACGCATGCAGGGATTTGAGACCCTCTGGATGCCGGGAACGGATCACGCCGGCATCGCAACGCAGAACGTCGTGGA
>DASYTP010000020.1:0-6910 GCA_036002145.1 Bacteroidota bacterium
TAAAAGTACTAAATGACGTGTAGAAATGCAATCAATTGCTTCTTACAAATTGCTTCTGCCTCCTATTTTCAGTATATTCGAACTACGAACTACGAACTACGAACTACGAACTACGAACTAATAACTAATAACTAATAACTATTTTTTGGGGCTGTAGCTCAGTTGGGAGAGCGCGTGAATGGCATTCACGAGGTCGAGGGTTCGATCCCCTTCAGCTCCACGATAGCAGGTAACCGAAAAGTCTCCAGTTAAACAGTAGAAGAGTTGTGGCGAAACGCCTCGAGGAATTTCAGTCATTTCGAACAAAGATGAACGAGCGAATCCTCACCGAGGATCACCGCGTGATAAAGCGTTTCTTCGGTGTCGATACACTCACCTATGAGAAAGGGAAACTTGATTCGAAAACCAAGGAGATGCTCGGGCTGGTTGCGTCGATGGTGCTGCGTTGCGATGACTGCGTCTCGTATCATATCCTGCAATGTAAGGAACTGGGGGTGTCTGATGACGAATTGTTCGAGATCTTCAGTGTGGCTCTTACGGTGGGTGGTTCGATCGTCATACCTCACCTGCGGAGGGCAGTTGCGTTCCTCGATGAGGTAAATGAACAATGAGCAGGTTGAGTCGTTTCGGCGGGAAAGGAACCCCGCGCTCGGAAAAATAACTTGACATTCTCAAAATAACTGTGTAAATATACAAATTAACCTGACGTTTACCTCAACCAAGAAGGGTCTCTAATGGCATATATAGTATGCGAACCTTGTCAAGATTGTAAATTCACCGACTGTGTTGAAGTATGTCCGGTCGATTGTTTCTACGAAGATGACCGCATGTTATACATTCACCCCGACGAATGTATCGACTGTGGCGCATGCGTCCCGGAGTGCCCGGTGGAAGCCATCTTTGCCGAAGCGGATGTCCCGGAACAGTGGAAAGAATGGACTCCCATCAATTATGAACGTGGACGCGCCGGCTTGGCTCAAATTACCCACAAGAAAGAACAACTCGCCGGCACGACCGGCAAGGAATGTAAGAAGAAATAGCTGTTAACGCGCCCGGGGGATTCCGGAGGGGAACCCCCTGCCGTCCATAATTCATCTATTTTCAGAGCGACCAAACGGACATTCTCCCGAATGACCGTGAGCATTCATCACACTTTGCTCGTTCATGAAAAACCTTTCGCAAATACGATTTCAAAATCAACAAGATTTGTCGTTCGAGATCGCCCGATACTCGAACGACGTTGTGATTATCGCCGATTGTGGGAAGCGAATCGTGTACGCAAATCCGATTGCATGCCGCAAAACAGGTTACCGGCTCAAGGAGCTTCTTGGCCAAAAACTCCCTATCCTTTACCGCAAAGAGAATCAAGCGAAATATACCGCGAGAGTTCTTAAACCTCTTCGTGATTCTGGACGATGGCGAGGCGAAGTGGAGATGCGAAAGAAAGATGGCTCAACGTTCTCAGTTGAGACGGTAACTGTCGCCTACTATGATGATGAGGGGAATCCCGCCGGAACAATTGATATTGGCAAAGATCTCACGCACGAGAGACTCCTTTCCCAGCGCTCGATGGAGCAGGAGCACCGATTGCAGGGGATCCTGGAGTCAATGGAGGATGCCGTCTGCGTGTGTGACAGACAGGGAAAGATCCTGATGGTCAATTCTGCGCATAGTCGGATGTTAGGATACCGGAAAGATGAAATCATCGGAGCAAAATCGCCGTATCCGTGGGTGGATCCCGTCGACGTTGGGAAGTCTAGGGACCTGTTCAAACGTGTCCAGAGGAAGGGCTCGGTGATCAATGTTCCTCTCGTCTGGCGTCGGCGAGACAACAGGCGGGTGATGGTAAGTGTCGCGATGTCGCGATACGTAAATTCCCCGCGAGGTATCGAGGGTCAGGTCTGTACAATACGCGATGTCACCGATGTTCAGTATGCCGAGGAGCTCAGGAGGGCGCGGGATCAGATTCAGCGACTGGTCTTCGATGTCAAGCAAAAATCGGTGCGGCTGCAGACTCTGGAGGAAACGAATACACTCGTGCTCGACCACGCCAATGTCACCCGGATATTTCATGAGATTACCGATGGCGTGAAGAAACTTGTTCCTCACGATCTCGCCGGGATTTATGTTTATGATTCGCGGCAGGAAAACATGTTCCCTCACACACTCTCGAGACAAACTGCGTTCTCTCGGGAGCTGGCCGAATTTCCCCTAAAGATGGGTCAGGGGATCATCGGCGAAGCAGCGCTCACCGGCAGGATGGTGTGGGTTAATGACGCACACCTGGATCCCCGTTCCATCTACCCTCAAGAGATGAAACCGGAATGTGAGCATTTCATTGCGGTACCGCTTAAAGCGAAGAATGCTATCTTCGGCATCCTGGTTGTTGCCCGCCACCGTGAGCCAAAGTTCATCGAGGAGGAAGCCGAAGTCATCAAGTCGTTCGCCGATGCCGCAAGCGTTGCTCTTGAAAACGCACGGATGATTTCCCTTCTCACGCAGGAACAGCAACATCTTTCAAAAGCCATGTTCACAGACGTTGTGCACCTCTTGAGGTCTGGAGATATCGCTCAGCACGGCTCGCACAACTCTCATGAACCAAAGAAATCGTCCGGATGGCGTTCGAAAGGAGCGAGGTGAGATCTCGTGGGCGAATGATCGGGTATTGACTATCACAACACTTTATCGTATCATACGTACAAGTAGACAAGTCAGGTATTGTCAGTTGTTGTTACGGGACACAAGCTATGGAAGTGTTTAGATTTCTCGGCCTAAATATTGGAATCGTCGGGCTGCTCGCGCTCGCAGTATTTATCTATCTCGTCGTGTTGATCAATAAACGGAGAGGCAGTAAATTCCTGCACGAAAATGAAAAGGACCGTGAACGGAGCTGATTAGTATCTCTGTCCGATCGAGTTCTCTTTTGCCGCCGCCCTTCAGTGAATGACTGAGGGGCGTCGTCGTTTCGGGTGGTTGCACGTCTCCGCCGACATTGCTATATTGAAGTATCAATGATCGACCATCGAGCATAGGAATCCAATGATCGTGATGAAATTCGGGGGGACTTCGACTCAGGATAGCGCCGCAATTTCCAATGTGGTTTCGATAATCAGAGCTCGCCTTCATAAGAGACCATTCATTGTCATTTCCGCGATCGCCAAGGCTACAAATATCCTTGAAAATGCCGGTAAGTTAGCCTCGGAAGGACAGGGCGATGAGGCACTAAGACTGCTCCGCGGACTGATCGACCGCCACCTTTCAATCATTGAGGGTTGCACGAACGAGGAACGTCGCAGAACCCTCCTGCGCGATCTCATTGAATCGTCTTTTTGTGAATTGGAAGCTTTGGTGGGCGGCGTCTCAATCCTCCGGGAACTTACTCCACGTACCCTCGATGCATTTTATTGCTACGGCGAGATTCTATCATCCAGGATTGTTGCTGCCGCGCTGCAGGATGGGGGAGTCGATGCCCAATGGATCGACACGAATCAGTTCATGGTGACGGATGATAATTTTACCCGTGCGTTACCGTTGGCGGAATCCGTAGAAAAGCGGCTCACGGCAATCGCCGAACCGCTTCTGCAGCGCGGGGTTGTGCCGGTAACTCAGGGATTTATTGGAGTCACGACGTCCGGCAGAAGGACGACGATGGGGCGAGAGAGTTCCGATTATTCCGCCGCTGTGATTGGAGCCGCTCTCAACGCGGACGAAATCCAGATCTGGACTGACGTTGATGGGGTTCTCACCGCAGACCCCCGTGTGGTTTCTTCCCCGATGAAAGTTAAGCAACTGTCGTTCGAAGAGGCGTATGAGCTCTCATTTTTCGGGGCAAAGGTGCTTCATCCAAATACCATGCTCCCGGCGATTGAAAAGAATATTCCAATCCATGTCTATAACTCCAGATTTCCTGGTGGCTCAGGAACTTCCGTCGCGGCGAAGAGTGCGCCCCCCACACCCATCGTGAAGTCGATTGCATATAAACGAAATGTCGTACTACTGAATGTAACCCCGAAGGCCCGATTTGGTCAATATGTGTTCTGGGAACACGTTTACAGTATTCTGACCAGGCATGGTGCGGTTTCAAGTCTTACCTGTACATCGGAATACAGTATTGCAATCGCGCTTGATGCGAAGAATAATATTGAGGCGATCGTTCATGAATTAAGCAGTCTGGGATACGTCTCCGTTCAGGAGGATCGAGCCATCCTCTGTCTCGTCGGCTCAATGTTGAAAGACTCACGCACACTGCTTACCCGGTTTTTCAATGTCGTCGCCGGTGAGAACGTCGACATGTTATCATTTGGTGCATCCGCCTCAAGTATCAGTATCATTATCGACGATGAGCGCGTTCTTGACGCAGTGAAGACTCTCCACGAGGAGCTTTTCGCCTCCCTGCCGGATAATGAGCTATTCGAACTCCTCGAGTATGCCCCCGCCTTCTGAAGAGCTTGACCGGTTTGTGTCACTACACATCGGACTTCTCGTAGACTGTTGTCGGTTCGGGCTGCACCGGTACGTGCACCGCTTCCATCAGGTGTGGCAATGGAGCTCGCGTTTGAAATTCCCCTGCGCAGGTTGTGCAGGATGAAGATTGAGCGCGCCCAGGTCAGGAAGATTCTCGTGATCAAACTCCGTGCGATCGGCGACGTACTGCTCTCTACCATAGTATTGGATAATTTACGCGCCGCATTTCCCCACGCGCGCATTCATTTCCTTACGGAAAGGCCGAGCCGGGAGGTGATCGAGGGAAATCCGAATCTTGACGGTGTGCTCATCTTCGACGGCAAGTACGAACACGGGTTGGGACTCATTGTGAAGGTCCGCCGCAAGCAATTTGATCTCGTGATCGATCTCTTTGGGAACCCCCGGAGCGCCCTGGTGACGTTGTTCAGCGGTGCAAGGTACCGTGTTGGGTACAGATTTAAGTGGAGAAAATATTGTTACAATATCGTCGTTGAGCCGCGGGGCGGAGAAGTCCATAACGCAGAATTCAATCTCGACGCGCTCCGTAAGATGGAGGTGAGCATCATCGCAAGGGACATTTCTTTCCCGCTCGATGCGGCAGCAGAGCAATTCGCGGAGAGCTTCGCTGCTGAAGCAGGGTTAAGCGGGAAACGTGTGATTGCATTGAATCCCGGAGGCGGATGGTATACCAAACGATGGCGTATTCAACATTTTGCACGGTTGGGTGATCTTATCGCGGAAGAGTTCGACGCGAGCATACTGTTGATTTGGGGGCCGGGGGAGGAAGAGGATGCGTCTGTGATTCAGTCCATCATGCGTTCGAAGTCGGTTGTGATTCCGCGTACGAACCTGAAGCAGCTTGCTGCGCTCCTTAAACGGTGTTCAGTGCTTGTCACCAACGATTCCGGTCCAATGCATATTGCGGCTGCGATGAAAACGTCCGTTGTCGCGATCTTTGGGCCGACAAACCCTGACCTTCAGGGCCCGTTCGGGGTCAAGCACGAGATCGTGCAGAACCAGCAACTCCTTTGCCTCGGATGTAATTATACGAAGTGCCCTATCGGAAATCCTTGCATGGAAGACCTGTCCGTTGATGACGTTTTCAGGTCATTCAAAATGTTGATGGGGAGCCCCAACCTTGTCTCAGAGCGATCCAGATGAAGCGTAAGACACGATCGAGGAAACCCGGAATCCGGATGATTCAAATACCGGACTGCAAACATTTCACCGGTTACAAACCCTGCGTACCGGGAAGTACGTGCCTCGATGAGTGTGTTGATCCGCAGCCCTGTGGTACCAGCATTCTGATCGTCAATCTTGAAGCAATGGGAAATGTTCTCGTGACGACAAGTCTGTTGCCGGCCATCAAGCGCAAGTACCCTCGCAGTACCATTTCTTGGATCACATTAAAGAACGCATTCCGGCTGCTTGATCACAATCCATTCGTGGATAGAGTATATGTGTGGGAACCGGAGAGTTGGTTGAAACTTCAGTCACTGCAGTTCGATGTTGTCATGAATTTCGACAAGGCAATCGCCTCCGCCGCGCTCATCATGTCGCTGAATGCCACGACAAAGCTAGGCTACGGACTCAATAATCGCAGTGTAATCATCCCGCTTAACAGGGAAGCCGAGTATAATTATCGGCTGGGTCTAGACGACAATTTGAAATTCCGACTTAATCAGAAACCTAATACACAGCTCCTCGCCGAGGCCGTGGGATTGAAATACGAGCGCGATGAATATGTTCTGAAACTGAGCATTGAAGAAACCAGGTTCTGCGATGCGTACAGGCAGCGAATAGAATTCTCCGGTCACTCCACCTTCTCACACGCATCCATCTCGAATTCGTCGGAACCGGTCCGAGGCCCCGACAACATCGGAGGGGACGAGATTGCTTCCCGACGGAGACGGGATCGAAGATCTCCCATGATCGTAGGATTCAACACGGGCTGCTCTCTGCTTTTCCCCAACAAGAAAATGACGATCGATCAACACGTCATTCTCATCGATGAACTCTCGAAAAGAGATGGCTTGCGTATCCTTCTACTCGGCGGTCCGGAGGATGCCGAACGGAATGCGGAGATAGTTCGCCGGGTGGGTGACAAGGTAGTTGGAACGCCGACGATGGAAGGCATTCGCCGGGGGATTTGTTATGAGAATCTCTGTGACGTCATTATTACGGGCGATTCATTTGGAATGCACGTTGCGATCGCGCTGAAAAAATATGTCATTGTCTGGTTCGGTGTGAGCTGTCCACAGGAGATTGACCTCTACGACCGAGGGGTTAAGCTCATTCCTGAAGGATTGTCATGCTCTCCATGTTGGAAAAGGGAATGCCCGTATCAATTGGAATGCATTCAAATGATCGATCTCGATAGGATAATCAAAGAAGTGGATTTATATCGGGATAACATATCAGCGCTAGGCGCGGGGGAGCAACGTCC
>DASYTP010000021.1:0-5510 GCA_036002145.1 Bacteroidota bacterium
GGGCTTCCTGAATCATGCTTCTCCGCTCTACGCATGGAGAGAAGAACAACCTTTACACGGCTCAACCCTCAACAAGTATATCGGCGACATGCCCCACAATTGGGCGAGTGCCGAGTGCATCCGTTACCAGCGGCACATGATGATCCTGGAGGAGAACGAAAAGCTTCGGCTCCTGGATGGGATTGGAATTGAAGATCTGACCCCCAGGAAACCTTTCAGCATTACGTATTCCCCGACAAGATGGGGACGCGTCAGCGTTTTGCTGGAGCCGATCGAAACCAAGGCGTGGTCTGTGACCTTTAAACGTGAAGACTTCGACGCAACCCTGGCCCCAAAACTGAGCAGTATTGAAATGCCGAGACACCTCCCGGGAAACTTTCAGTTCGTGCAGATGGTTGGGACGGATAAGTTCATTAAGAACGGTCCCCGGATCGTTATTGAACCGACCGAATTGAAGTGGCAGGGGATCTACAGGTACCTTAGCCGCTATTGATCCGGTCCGGCCAATACTCACCCGTACGATGCGTGCCGCCAAGATTCTCATTGTCATCATTCTTGCCGCGATTGTTCAAGAAGGCTTTTCACAAGAAAAAATAACGCTTCGCCTCGTCGATTGGGCCGGGCTCGACGAACTGCCGGGGGACATCGAGGCGATCGCCAATTTCAAACAACTCCATCCGGGTATAGAAGTGCTGTACGAGCCGAATCCGGGAAGAGTATATGAGGAAAAACTCCTTACCGGAATTGCCGCGGGTGAGCCCCCCGACGTCTTCCTCCTGGATTCCAAGTTGATTCCAACCTTCACCAACAAGAAGATACTCCTCGACCTCTCCCCCTTCATCGAACAACTCAACATCGACACGTCACAATGGTTTCCCAACGTCCTCTCCATCGCCCGCAGGGGATCCGGGCTGTATGCCTTTCCGAAAGGGTTCACGCCGTTGATGATGTATTTTAACAAGAAACTTTTTCGCGAATCCGGCATCCCGTACCCGGAGCCGAATTGGACGTGGAGTGAATTTTTTGAAATCTCCAGGCAACTTACAAAAGATTTTGACGGCGACGGTACTTCCGATCAGTACGGAACCGCCTTCACAAACTACTATTATCTTTGGATTCCATGGATTTGGTCTGCCGGAGGAGACGTCGTCAGTCCGGGCGGCGAACGAGCGACGGGATACCTCAACACGCCCGGAGTCGAAAATGCCCTTCAATTCCTCATCGATCTTCGCACGAAATTCGGCGTGGCTCCCGACGTCGGGAGCTGGATACAAGCCGAAAAAACGGGAGCCAATCCTGCGCTCTTCGCCGGAGCCAGGATTGCGATGATCGCCGACGGTCACTGGCGGCTTCCGACTTACCTGAAGTACATGCGGGAGAATTCGCTCGACATCGGCGTCGCACCATTGCCCCGGCAGCAAGGTCGGCCAAGGGTCAATATCTTGTACGAATCGGGGTGGTGTGTTCCGGTCAGCGCGCCTCATCCGCGGGAGGCTGCCTTGCTTGCCGCCTTCATGGCAGGGGAGACCGCGTGCAGGATCCGTTCGATAAACCGGCTGGAGATTCCATCGAACAGAAAGGTTGCCGCAGAATTCATACGAAACGATTCCACGGGGATGGAGGCGGTTTTCATCGATGAGGTTCCATTCTGCCGGCAGCCGTGGGGTTCGGTCGTCGAACGCTTCAGCGAGATCGAGTGGACCCTTCAGGATGCCGTCGACGAGGTGATGATAGGCCGCAAGCCAATGCATGAGACCATGACGGCTTACGCAGCGCGGGTGGATAAGGAACTCGACAATATCCGCTCGCATGCATCATTTGAATTCAAGCCGATCCGGGAACATTCGGAAATTCTGTACTTCTTGTTCGGCGTGTCAGGCGTCGTCGTCGCAGGCTGCGGTGGCCTCTATACGCTTGCAAAGCGTCGTTCGCGAAGAACTCTGGGTTCGGCCTTTGTCTTCCTGGCTCCCTCGCTGTTCCATCTCATCGTCTTCGTCTTTACGCCGATCGTCTTCGCCGCCTACCTCAGCGTCCACCGGTGGGACGTCGTTGTGCCCGATCGGCCGTTCGTCGGTGCCGCGAATTTCGCCGAGATGGTCGGGGATCCGGGTTTCTGGACGGCGCTCCGGAATACGTTCACATTTTCTCTCAATGTTCCCGCCGGCATGGCGATCTCTCTGGCCGTCGCATTTATGCTGCACAAAAGGGTGAAAGCTCCCGGCGTCCTGCGCACCTTGTACTTTCTCCCGGGCGTGACGTCGTTCGTCGCGATAGCCCTCGTGTGGATGTGGATCTACCATCCGAGCTTTGGTGCGGCAAATTATTTGCTGGGGGTTGTGGGGCTTCCGCCGCTGCAATGGCTGAACTCTGCAACAACGGCGATGATGTCGATCATCATCTTCAGCGTCTGGTTGGGGATCGGCTACCAGATGGTTGTCTTTCTGGCGGGACTGCAGGGGATTCCGCAGGAATTGTATGATGCGGCCCGCGTCGATGGCGCTTCGGGCTGGCAAAACTTCCGGCGCATAACGATCCCGTTGCTCATGCCGACAACATTGTTCGTTCTCGTCACGTCGCTCATCGGGTCGTTCCAGGTATTCACCACAATCTATGTCATGACCGCCGGCGGCCCGGTGCGAAGTACCGATGTCATCGTCTACCACATCTACCAGGCCGCGTGGGAGCAACTACGCATGGGATACGCGTCGGCGATGTCGTGGGTGTTGTTCGTGATCATCATGATCGCGACGTGGATTCAGTTTAAGGTGATGGGGAGAGAGGTGGAGTATTCGTGATTGCAGATTTTGGATTGTTGATTGCGGATTGAGTAAGAGGTCGACATGTTTTTATTTTTTCATTGAACTTTGAAACTCCTTACTGCCATACTAACCTACTCCATACTCCTCCTGCTCGCCCTCACCATGCTCCTTCCATTCCTCTGGATGCTCAGCACGTCGTTGATGGGTGAGCTGGAAGTCTATCAGTTTCCGCCGAAGTTTCTGCCATCGACGTGGAGATGGTCGAATTTTGCGGAGGCTCTCACGCTCCAACCGTTCGGCCGGTATTTCCTCAACACGTTGATCGTTGCCGCCTCGTCGGTGCTTGGACAGCTCATCTTCTGCTCGATGGCGGCCTATGCCTTCGCGAGATTGTCTTTTCCCCAAAGGGACAAGATGTTTGCCCTCTATCTTGCGACGATGATGATTCCTGCCATTGTCACCATCATCCCTGCGTTTCTGATTGTTTCAAAATTTGGATGGATCAATACATACTGGGCGCTGTTCACGCCGACCCTCTCGAGCGTATGGGGAATTTTCCTGCTGCGTCAGTTTTTCCGGACTATCCCGAGAGACCTCGAGGACGCAGCGCGTATCGATGGCGCATCGGAGTTCACGATCTTCTGGAAAATAATTCTGCCCCTTTCGAAGCCCGCCCTGGCGACGCTCGCCATCTTCGCGTTCATGGGGAGCTGGAAAGACTTTCTCTGGCCGCTGATCGTCACGAACCGCACGGATATGCGCACCGTGGAGGTCGGCATCGCAAATTTCAGCAACATCTACCAGACAGACTGGCCCCACCAGATGGCAGCGGCTGTCATCGTGATGTTGCCGGTCGTGGTTGTATTTTTCCTCGCGCAGAGGTATTTTGTACGTGGCATAACGATGACAGGGCTGAAAGGCTGACGCTGGATCCTCGATCCTGGATGCTCGATCCTGGATGCTCGATGCTCGATACTTGAATCTTGAATCATGAATCTCGAAACCAGAAACCCAAACCTCAAACCCTCCACTACCAACTACGAACTGTCAACTATCAACTACGAACTATCACATGAACCCGACACCTGAACTCAGTTTGCTCCTCGATGGCATCAGGGAAGGCTACATCAACAAAGCCTGGCACGGCCCGAATCTTGCCGGCTCGATCCGCGGCTTGACTGCGAAAGAGGCTGCGTGGCGACCGGGGAACGGCCGCCACAACATCTGGGAGATCGTGGTACATTGCGCATACTGGAAATATGCTGTGCGCCGCAGGCTCCTGGGTGAGAAGCGCGGATCGTTTCCGCTCAAGGGAAGCAACTGGTTCAGATGTCCAGATGGGCAACCCTCGGAGGGAGACTGGCGGCAGGATGTGAAGCTTCTCCGGGAGATGCATTATGCGCTGATCGAGGCCGTGGAGGCAATGCGACCTTCGCAGCTCGATGAGATCTCGCGCGGTGGAACCAAAGTCTCGAATCGCCGCATGATCGCCGGGATCGCGATGCACGACGTGTACCACGCCGGCCAGGTGCAGCTGTTGAAGAGGCTAAGGTGATTTCGGATTTCGGATTGGGGATTTCGGATTGGCGGCGCGTATCACTTTTGTGCCAGCAAAACCTGAATCATGAATCTTGAAGCCAAAATCTTCTCGGGAAACTCAAACCCCCAACCTGTAACCACAATGAACTATATTATTCTGCTTCTGATTTGCAGCATCTCGTTCACCTTCTCCCAATCCAAGAAATCCGCGACTGGCTTCATCCCCGCATTCGACTTCCACGCCAACGACCTCGAGCTCTCGCGGCTTGCCCAGCCGACACAATACTTCGATAAAATCGGGCGGAGGGCCGGGCTCATGGGCTACGAGAGCGGTCAGTTTGAGATGTGGGTCTGGCCATGGAAGGCGCTACGAAACTTCGAGCTGCAATTTCTGCTTGGAAGCTCGACGCAGCCGATCCTCGCGAAGGAAGTCGTTCGTACAATCTCCGTGACGCCGGAAGTCACGACGCTCACCTTTACATACGAAGCTTTTACTGTGAAAGAGCACATCTTTATTCCACGGAACGAACCGGGAGCCATCATCCTGCTCGATGTTCACACCACCACTCCGCTCGCGATTATTCCGGGATTCATCCCTGTCATGCAGCCGATGTGGCCTGCAGGCGTCGGCGGACAGTACAGCTATTGGGATGACGAGGCGAAAGCGTACGTGATTTCGGAAGGACAACAGCGCGGACTCTTCCTCTGCGGCTCGCCATCCGGACAACAAATGGCTGCGCCACCGGCCCACATGTTCGCAGATAATCCGTTACAATTTCGCATCGACGTCAAGCCGGCGGAGCTGGATGGGATATTCATACCCATTATCATAGCGGGCGGTCCTGTTGATTCTTCAATGCATAAGATGCGAATGAATCCGGTGAAGGAAATCTACACACGGCTTTGGAAGGACGCCGGGAAATACTACCAGGAGACTTTCGACTACTACCAGAACCTCCGCAACTCGACGATGCAGATCGTGACTCCCGACAAGGAGGTCAACCTCGCGTATGAATGGGGCAAAGTCGCGCTTGACAATCTCATGATCGAAAACCCGAACCTCGGATACGGAATGGTCGCGGGATTCGGACTTTCGGGGGGCGGTGCGAGACCGGGCTTCGCGTGGTTCTTTGGGGGCGATGCGTTCATCAATTCGATGGCGATGAATAGCGTCGGGATGTTCCAACAATCACGGGATGCGCTTGCGTTCAC